>NZ_JAUPTE010000034.1:0-66950 GCF_036701705.1 Microcoleus sp. w1-18aA5
TGGTTAAAGTCAATGATTTTTAGAAGGTTTTTTTAGTTATTTAGTAGTGCACAAATTTAGGTGTTTGTCAAATTAATGTAGATGCGTTTACCCTGGGAAGGGAGTAGCAACATTTGCAGCTCGATGGCAGCTTGTAGGAGAGGGAGGCAACCTACTTAGTGTTGCTACGATGGAAGATGGAACTTTGGTTGGTGTTGGTATAGACAATCCGCTTTACCAATTCCTGGGATGATAGCGCTTGTATAGACGATCTCTATTAATCAACTCGACCTTGTTGCAAATACCAGGTCGTTTTTTTAAGCTCATATTAGCTTCGCTAGTTCTGGGCGTATCTTTAGTGAGGGCAAAAAGTGTAGAAAAACAGATGGTGGAGTTAGCTGGAGTTATCGATTATAGTCTTGAACCAATTAACAAAAAGCAACTCGCTGCTTTCAAACTAACCCATGCTTTTCGATACTCATTGATAAAATCGTGGAATTTGGAAGGAGACTTCTGATGAAAAACCAATGGGATCTGAGCGAATTCCGTCTATTCGTAGAAGAAACACTCAAACAATGGCAAGTGCCAGGAGTAGCGATCGCGATCGTACTTATCAGCATAACTACGAGATAGCAGAAAATTCGATCGCCCTTTAATATCAATCGTTTAATTATTTCGATCGCATTTTGGCAAAATTCCTCAACAGTTAAGCGGAAAAACCCCTCGCAGCCGATAATCACCCGCTTCTCCCCCAAATCTCCACGCACAACAGCATCCTCGAAATAATCGGACATTTCCCGCACACTTACAGGTACGATCGAACTATTGTCATCTGATTTGAGATTGGGGATTGTCCCCATCAGTCAACCTGCGCGTCGGAATGAATCCGGGGGCTGGTTTTTTTATCCAAAATCCCAAATCCCAAATCTCAAATCGGCATGGTCATTAGCCATTTGCCAACAGTCACATAATTGTTGACAATATTGCACAATAGATAAAATTGTAAATATATAGCACCTGCGTTTTTTTTGACCGCTTATGAATAGCAGATTCCTCGATCGCCTCCACCACCCCTCGCGCCCCGTCATCGTCTTCGACGGCGCGATGGGAACCAACCTGCAAGTCCAAAACCTCACCGCAGAAGACTTTGGCGGCAAAGAATACGAAGGCTGCAACGAATATCTCGTCCACACCAAGCCGGAAGCAGTCGCCAACGTGCACCGGGGATTCCTCGAAGCAGGGGCCGATGTCATCGAAACAGACACCTTTGGCGCTGCTTCCATCGTTCTCGCCGAATACGATTTGGCAGACAAAGCATATTATCTCAACAAAACTGCCGCCGAACTCGCCAAGGGTATCGCCGCCGAATTTTCCACGCCAGAAAAACCTCGATTTGTCGCAGGATCGATCGGGCCAGGCACCAAATTGCCAACATTAGGACACATTGATTTTGACACGCTCACCGCCGCTTTTGCCGAACAAGCAGAAGGACTTTATGACGGCGGCGTTGACTTATTTATTGTCGAAACTTGTCAAGATGTGCTGCAAATTAAATCAGCATTAAATGCCATTGAAGAAGTATTTAAGAAAAAAGGTGCGCGCATTCCGTTAATGGTATCAGTCACAATGGAAGCCACCGGCACAATGTTAGTCGGTTCCGACATCAGCGCCGCCCTAGCCATTTTGCAGCCGTACCCGATCGACATTTTAGGCCTCAACTGCGCCACCGGGCCCGATCGCATGGCCGAACACGTCAAATACCTTTCCGAACATTCGCCCTTCGTCGTTTCCTGCGTTCCCAACGCCGGTTTACCCGAAAACATCGGCGGACACGCGCACTACAAACTCACGCCAATAGAATTAAAAATGGCCTTGATGCGCTTTGTCGAAGACTTAGGCGTGCAAGTCATCGGCGGCTGCTGCGGCACCCGCTACGATCACATCCGCGAACTATCAGAAATTGGCAAAACTCTTAAACCCAAAATCCGCGAAATTACTTGGGAACCATCCGCCGCTTCAATTTACACCGCCCAACCCTACGAACAAGAGAATTCCTTCTTAATTGTCGGCGAAAGACTCAACGCCAGCGGTTCCAAAAAATGCCGCGATTTGCTAAACGCCGAAGACTGGGACGGTTTAGTAGCAATGGCGAGGGAACAAGTGCGAGAAGGCGCGCACATTCTCGATGTTAACGTTGATTATGTCGGCCGCGACGGCGTGCGCGACATGAAAGAATTAGTTTCCCGCGTTGTGACTAATGCAACTCTCCCTTTAATGCTGGATTCCACAGAATGGGAAAAGATGGAAGCAGGCTTAAAAGTTGCGGGCGGCAAATGTTTGCTGAATTCCACTAACTACGAAGACGGAGAACCGCGTTTTTATCAAGTTTTAGAGTTGGCGAAAAAATACGGCGCGGGCATAGTTATTGGTACAATTGACGAAGACGGGATGGCCAGAACTGCTGACCAAAAATTTGCGATCGCCCAGCGCGCATATAACGCCGCTGTCGCCTACGGAATTCCCGCCGAGGAAATCTTTTTTGATACCCTAGCATTGCCAATTTCTACCGGGATTGAAGAAGACCGAAAAAACGGGAAAGCTACCATCGAATCGATCCGTCGCATTCGTCAAGAATTGCCCGGATGTCACGTCATCTTAGGAGTTTCTAACATTTCCTTCGGTTTAAATCCGGCGGCGCGGCAAGTTTTGAATTCGATGTTTTTGCACGAAGCGATGCAAGCCGGGATGGACTCGGCAATTGTCAGCGCCAATAAGATTTTGCCCCTCGCCAAAATCGACCCCAAACACCAAGAAATCTGCCGTAAACTCATTTACGATGAACGGGAGTTTGACGGCGAAATTTGCGTTTACGACCCCTTGGGCGAGCTGACAACGGTGTTTGCGGGCAAAACCACAAAGCGCGATCGGACAGAAGACGCAAGCCTCCCGGTAGAAGAACGTCTCAAGCAGCACATCATCGACGGCGAACGCATTGGGCTAGATATCCAACTCGCCAAAGCATTAGAAACCTATCCGCCTCTCCACATTATCAATACCTTCTTGCTAGACGGCATGAAAGTAGTCGGAGAATTGTTCGGTTCGGGACAAATGCAACTGCCATTTGTATTGCAGTCAGCAGAAACCATGAAAGCGGCAGTTGCCTATTTAGAACCGTACATGGAAAAGTCCGAATCCGGGGACAACGCCAAAGGAACATTTATCATCGCTACTGTCAAAGGCGACGTTCACGACATCGGCAAAAACTTGGTTGATATTATCCTATCAAACAACGGCTACCGAGTGATTAACTTGGGTATTAAACAGTCAGTTGACAATATTATCGAAGCCTACGAGAAGCACAAAGCCGACTGTATTGCCATGAGTGGCTTGCTGGTAAAATCCACCGCATTTATGAAAGAAAATCTGGAAGTATTCAACCAGAAAGGAATTACCGTTCCGGTAATTTTGGGCGGCGCGGCTTTGACTCCCAAGTTTGTACATGAAGACTGCCAAAATACCTACAAAGGTAAAGTCGTTTACGGCAAAGATGCGTTTTCTGACTTGCACTTTATGGACAAACTCATGCCAGCAAAATCTGCGGGTAAATGGGAAGATTTGCAAGGATTTTTAGATGAAATAGGGCAGGAGAATGGGGTGGCTAAAGAAGCTAAAGCTGCGCCAGAAACTTCTGGAGAAGATGCCAAGAAAGCAGACACTCCTGTGGTGATAGATACCAGGCGATCCGAAGCAGTTGCAGCAGATATTGATCGCCCGACTCCTCCTTTCTGGGGAACAAAACTGTTGCAGGGAGAAGACATCCCCTTTGAGGAGATTTTCTGGCACTTAGATTTGCAAGCTTTAGTTGCCGGTCAGTGGCAGTTCCGCAAGCCAAAAGACCAATCGCGGGAAGAATACGATGCTTTCTTAGCTGAGAAAGTTTATCCCATATTGGAAGAGTGGAAACACAAAATTATCACCGAAAATTTACTGCAGCCGCAAGCAATTTACGGGTATTTTCCCTGTCAAGCTGAAGGTAATTCTTTGCATTTGTACGATCCAGAAATTATGGAGGGCGGGCAAGATGTATCGACACCCGCTGCAACATTCACATTTCCCCGGCAAAAATCGGCGCGACGGCTGTGCATTGCCGACTTCTTTGCACCCAAAGAATCGGGAAAAATCGATGTATTTCCGATGCAAGTAGCGACAGTGGGAGAAATTGCTACAGAGTACGCGCAAAAGCTATTTGCTAACAATCAATATACCGACTATCTCTACTTTCACGGGTTAGCGGTACAGACAGCGGAAGCAATCGCAGAATGGACTCACGCGCGAATTCGCCGGGAATTGGGATTTGGTAGCGAAGAACCCGACAGCCTTCGCGATATGCTAGCACAAAGATATCGCGGTTCGCGGTACAGTTTCGGCTATCCCGCTTGTCCGAACATGGCGGATCAGTACAAGCAACTGGAATTGTTAAAGTGCGATCGTATCAACCTCTACATGGATGAAAGCGAACAACTTTATCCCGAACAATCAACAACGGCAATTATCACCTATCACCCAGCCGCCAAATACTTCAGCGCTTAATTCGTAGGGTACGCTATAAGCACCTTTCTCTCGCTTTGATCGTTCATTATTCTCGTTCCCAGGCTCTGCCTGGGAACAAAGATCGGGAGGCAGAGCATCCCTTTAAAAACCGGGGTGCCGAGCCTCAAAAAATGCGTTTTCAGGTATAACCTGCCAACAATACAAAAATAGTTTCCGAATTAAAGCAATAAAAAAGCACCTTAACAAAAGTGCTTTCCTGAATATAAACTTTCCGTGTCTGACGAAACTTTTACGAGTAATTCCGGGGAGTGCGCGCGCCGGCAGATGCTCCTACCATCGAAGCAACTAAACCCAATAGTGAGCCGAACAAGAAGGACCAACCAGCTTTTGCAGCATTACCAGCAATATTTCGAGTATCCTGAGCAGATACGTTAGGTGCTCGGTTCGGCAAATCGACCCCGCCCTGCTGTGCTTGATTAATTGCTTCTCCCGCATTCGCAGCTATTACGCCAAAAGTGCCGGCCACGCCATTTGCTAACAGCCAAGAGCCAATTGTTAAGGTCGTTGCCCACAAAATTGCTCCATTTAAAAGCGCTGTGTTGCGGTTCATCGGGCCGCAAGCGCGAGCAGTTACCCAACCGCCAACGGCCAAGCTAATTAACAAACTAATAATTGACCAAATTCCCACGCCGGTACCCACGTCCCCGGCAATAGTGCGCGGAGCTCCTGAACCAGCAATGTTGCTCAACCCGATCGCAGCGCCCAATGCACTTAATACCAGTTGTGTGCCGATCGCAATTACCAAACCAGAAAAAATCGGGCCCCAACGTACTCGATCGTGGTATTCCATCACTGAATTTACGACCACGGGTTCGGTACCAACGTTATCTACAGGTCTATTTACGTATGACATAGATTTTTTTTTCCTCTGAGATTTGCTTTAATTTTTAACAATCTTTCACTTAAGCATTGATTGTGGCTGAGATTGATAGAAACTATATCTGCCTGGGGAAATAACCAGTATCTATGTCTGAAGAAAGAAACGAAAAAGTCATCCGCCCCCAGCCACCCGCTATTAGCTAATGACTGATGACTGATGACTGATGGCTGATAACTATTTTATCCCGTTGGAAAGCTTCCCGGATGTATACAGAAAAGGCGGACGTATACAGAAAAAACAGCTTAACGCAATCTTACAGCCGTTCCAACGGCAGTAATCAGCAGCAAAGCCCCGTTTGAGTCTACATTAATCGTGCCGGTGTCAACTTCCACCCCGATTACGGCATTGGCGCCGAGGCGCTGGGCCCGTTTTTCCAGTTCCGCGAGGGCATCTCGCTGTCCTTTGAGAAACACTTCCTCGTAACTGCCGGTGCGCCCGCCGATGATGTCGCGAATGCCCGCGAAGAAATCTCGCAGGGCATTGGTGCCGTAGACAACCTCAGCAGTTACAATTCCCAGGTAAGATTGAATTTCTGCTCCTTGGATGATATCAGTTGTTGTTACAATCATCAGTTGGCCTCAATCGCGAAAATTTTGAGTGGGTCTTGTTCTGTAGATTTACTACATCTCGCCACTCAAACATTCCTGGTAAATCATAAGTTGTCAGCTTGCCAAGCAGACAGCTACTCGCTCTTCCATTCCACATACTCTTTGAAACACATGGCCGTGCACAAACAAAGTCTCTTGGTATTCAGTACGTTGCTAGTAGCAGGATTCGCTGTCGCAGCGCCGCAGATAGCGCTCTCAGCAGAAATATCCGTTCAAGTCAACCCTCAAAATAATTCAAATTTAGATGATCTGCTGCGACAAGGGCGCGAGTTTGTAGATTCAGGAGACTACACTAGGGCGATCGCCATTTATCAAGAAGCGGCGCGTTTAGATACGGAAAACCCCCGCATTTTTTCGGGTATTGGCTATTTAGAAGCGCGTCAGGGCAACTATCAAGCCTCAGTAGAATTTTACCAACAAGCGATCGGTCTCGAGCCGAATAATGCTGACTTCCAATACGCATTAGGATATGCTATGGCGAATTTACAAAACTATCCCGCAGCAGCCACAGCTTACCGCCGCGCCGCTGTGCTCGATCGCAAAAATGTCAATGCCCGAATCGGTCTCGGAGTGGTACTCTTTCAGCAAAAAGATTACAGCGGTTCTTTTAAAGCATACCAAGAGGCGATCGCCCTCGATCCAAAAAATTGGCAAGCTTATTCTTCAATGGGTTTAGTATTGATCCAGCAGGGAAGTTTTGCCAGTGCTGTCACCGTCCTCCAACAAGCAGCCGAACTCGCTCCCAAACAAGCAGGTGTCCAGTTAAAATTAGGCACTGCTTTGCTGCGTGCCGGCTATACTTCCGAAGGGCTAGCAGCTTTTGAAGAAGCTGCCAAATTGGAGCCCCGGAATCCAGAAGTGCAGCTAGAAATTGGCGAACTTCTCCAGGCTCAAAACGACTTCGACGGAGCGCTTATAGCTTATCAGCGGGCTATTGAGGTGCGACCTAATTTAGTGGAAGCACACGCAGGAATGGGGAAAATTCAACTGGAAAAACAAGATTTTTCAGGAGCGATTACTACTTTTCGGCGAGTGATTAAGCTTGATCCAAACCGGGCAGAAGCTTATTACAATATGGGCAAGGCACTCAAAGCGCGCGATCGCAAATCCGAAGCAATTGAAGCTTTTCAACAAGCCCTCGACACTTACCGCCAGCAAGGCAACAATGATGGTGCACAAAAAGCTGAGGCGGCATTGCGGGAACTGAAGTAATATTTCTCAATGTACTAATAGGTAATTGGCTAGCAGTTTTGAGTGTGGAGTAAGTAATTTTCCTAGGGCTTAACTCCTTCAACCCGCCTTGTTGCAAGGAAAGAAGCAATCTCAAAACTGTTTCTATTCCCTATTGCCTAGGCCCCTTTCCTGTTCCTTCTTCCTTCTTACTTCGTTTGCTTAAGTTTTTAATTGAATGCAGATAAATGTGGCTAAATAGAGTACAATATTGGCGCGATTGGAGAAGGGCGATCGCTCTGTAAGTTTAAGAAGAAATAAGGGCGATCGCACAACAGCATTTTGTCAAAGCTCCATCTTTTGTAATATGCTAAAAAGGCTTATTGACAATGAATCTATTTCTATTGGTAGAGACGGCAAAGTTGTTAACATTTGTAAAATAAGCAAAATATCCTCTCCCTAGAACTTCATCTATGCAAACGTATGATGTCATTATCATAGGCGCAGGTCACAACGGACTCGTCTGTGCGTCTTATCTGCTGAAAGCTGGATATACAGTCCTCTTGTTAGAAAAACGTTCAGTTCCCGGCGGCGCGGCAACTACTGAAGCTGCCATTCCCGAATTGCCGGATTTTAAATTCAATCTTTGCGCGATCGACCACGAATTTATCCATTTAGGGCCAGTTGTAGAAGAACTAGAACTGGAAAAATACGGTTTAGAATATCTTTTCTGCGATCCAGTGGCCTTTTGTCCACATCCCGACGGTAAATATTTCTTAGCGCACAAATCCGTTGAAAAAACTTGTGCTGAAATTGCCCGCTATAACGAGCGCGACGCTAAAAAATATGCCGAATATACAGACTTTTGGCAGCGGGCTTTAGGGGCAATGGTTCCGATGTTTAATGCGCCACCAAAATCCATCATAGATATTCTGGGCAACTACGATATTTCAAAGATCAAAGATTTATTGTCCGTCATCGGTTCACCCGACAAAACGCTGGACTTTATTCGCACGATGCTCACCAGCGCTGAAGACCTTCTCAACGAGTGGTTTGACGAGGAATTTATCAAAGCACCCCTAGCAAGATTCGCCGCAGAGCTCGGCGCGCCTCCTTCGCAAAAAACCCTTGCTGTAGGTGCAATTATGCTGGCAATGAGACACAATCCCGGCATGGCAAGACCGCGCGGAGGAACCGGTGCATTAGTGCAAGCGCTGCTCAATTTAGTTAAAAGCTATTCAGGTGTGGTACTTACCGACCAGCACGTCGAGAAAATATTAGTTGATGATGGTCGCGCTGTGGGAGTTCGAGTGGCCAACGGCACGGAATACCGCGCTACAAAAGGTGTCATTTCTAATATTGATGCTAAGCGCTTGTTTCTGCACTTAATGGACTCCAGCGATGTTGACAGTGCCGACCCGGATTTGCGGGAAAGATTGGAGCGCAAAATTGTTAACAACAACGAGACTATTCTCAAAATAGACTTAGCTCTCAATGAAATGCCCAAGTTTGATCGCTGGAATCATCGGGACGAATATTTAATCGGTTCGGTTTTAATTGCAGATTCGGTGAGACACGTTGAAATTTCTCACAGCGAGCCTTCAATCGGCAGAATTCCCGACTCTGACCCATCGATGTATGTAGTGTTTCCGACGGTACTAGACCCGTCAATGGCTCCCCCCGGACATCATACGGCTTGGATTGAATTTTTTGCTCCTTACATGATCGAAAATGCTGAAGGAACCGGTCAACACGGTACGGGTTGGACGGATGAGCTGAAAAACAAAGTTGCCGATCGCTGCATTGATAAATTAGCAGAATACGCGCCAAATATCAAAAATTCAATTATAGGGCGCCACGTGGAAAGTCCGGCAGAATTGGGAGAGCGTTTGGGGGCTTTGAAAGGGAATTATTATCACGTTGATATGACGCTAGATCAGATGATATTTTTCCGTCCTTTGCCGGAGTTGGCGAATTACAAAACGCCGATCGATGGTTTGTTCCTCACGGGGGCGGGAACGCATCCGGGTGGCTCAATTTCGGGGATGCCGGGACGCAACACCGCTCGCGTTTTCATGCACTCGCAGCAGCCTTTCGCGCAGACTTTAGCAGATGCGGCTAATACTCTGAAAGCGAAGGGTAAGTCGGTATTTCGGAGTAATGAGAAGTAAGAGGACTGGCACTGCCTGCCCTTATTGATTTACTCAGAACTTACGCACTCCCATCGAAGAAACCGGGTTTTTTACCGAATCAGAGGGTAACAACCAATTATTGTCGTAAAATACCCGGTTTCTATGCCCCTATGTGTAAGTTTGATTAATGTTTCCATTAGGGTTAGTTGCAAATATCCATTAGGGAGAGTAATTTTAGGGTGCATCTCAGTTTAGCAAATACATCAAATTGAAAGTTGACCGTTGAGATAAGCACAGCGAAGAGAAAGGATAGACGAAACGTTCTCAATCTTCCATTGCGCTCCCGATATTTTCACCCTTAATCCAATGCGTTTAATTATTGATTCAATTGTTCCCGAACCAATCGAACTTATGGATTCTTCTTTGTAGTATTGGTAATTGACTATTCGACAGCGATGGGTCTCTAAATAATTACAAAACGTTTTATTTTAAATGCTCGATCTTTAAAGTCTTTAAATAAATTTATAACTTCATCAAGTTTGCCTTGCCATAACATATTTTCTACTAATTTTAGTTCTTTTATTGAACCCCCCTACCTTGTAGAGATTTTCTTTGAGATGATACCAATCTAAAATTTCTTGTCTTTGTTCATTGTCTCCAATTTCTTTAAATATGTTCCAAATCCCGGCATGACCATCTCCTAGACAATACATAGGGTGTAGTAATTTTTGGCTATTAGTCCCATCAATTAAATCTTGATTATTTTGAAAAAAGGCTGCCGAATAAACATTATCTAAACACAGGGCTTTATAGTCTTTCCAGTAACAGCTCTCGCCCTTGGTTTCGTTGCGTAGTCTAACTTTACCGCCATCTAATGTAATTTTCTTGACTCCTTGTTGAGATATAGGTAATTCAAATTCTTGTCGATTGACTAATCTTTGTAATGTACTGTGAGAAATTTTGATTCCCGTAAATTTTTCCAAATCTTTTTCTGCCATTTGATAAGATTCATTGGCACCGATTAAAAGACAGCAAGTTTCCATGAGTGGACTAAATTGACTGTAAGCTTTTAAGCCAAAATATTTTGCCTGATTATCTGTAATGTCGAGCGAGCCGATTATTGATTTTATTTTTCGGGGCTTTCCTGTTTTAATTCCTGATACTGATGAAAAAAAAGCTACCTAGTTCTGGGCCGACTTCTTCTAACATTTTCGCTTCGCAGGGTTTTTTCTATACTTTTAAAACTTTTTAACTCGGTTGGATCTGTATTTCTGTAAAAAATTTCTGCTACCGCTTTTAAGTGGACTTTTAGCTGTTGTTGGTCTGATGGTGTCATTTTATTTGTCTCATCTTTATTTAACGATTTTACTAGCTTTTTCATTTTCTCTCTTTTTTGACACATTTGGCAAAGTGAGATGCACCCGCCAAATATCGACGACAGCGGTTCGTAGCTGATGGCATGAGTGTAACGAAGATATGTGACGCGAGCTTTGAATTGAACGGCCAAACGGTGAACCTGGTTCCATTCCCAATGGTACAGGTGCAACATATTCGGTCTGACAGCAGGCACACTGACCATCATAACGTTCGATTCGGGTGACTATGGGGCGAATTGGGGGTAGTTCGGTTTTTTCGTAGAGGGATTGCAATTTTTGTGCGGCGGCGGTGAGTTTCTCTCCACACTGGGGGCAATTTTTGATTTGGGCGATGATTGTTTGGTCGGGTTCAGGATGTAGCTGTCTTTCCATCCTGCTCTTCCTAGGCTTCTTTGTCTTTTTATCCCCTCAATTTTCTATGGCTTAATGTTTGGCTTGAATCATGAGGATGGTGGAGTGCTGGAATTTTGGCTAGGTTTTTTGGGAGATGAGCCTGGTTTTGGTTCGTATGTGGCTAATGCTGCGCTAAGTTTTTGGATTTCTGGCCATAGCTCTACTATCAAGGCTTCTTTTGCCTCGTTCGATAGTTGCTTTAAGTCGGGGAGTTTTTCCATCCCTTGATCTAATGTCTATCTTGTCTTCTTGTCAAGGGGGTTGAGCAATTACTATTTTACTACAGGACTAGATATAAAATATAAAAGGACGATCGCCAGCGCGATCGTCCTTTTATTTGCTTCACGTACTATCAGCTTTGCAGCTTGTCTGAATCCAAGATTATTTACGGTTGTTGAGCCATTTAGCCGCAACTATTCCCAAAATACCAGCAACAACTGGATTGCCTAAAAACTTCATCAAACTCGGCTGTTCGGCTAGCACTTCTTGGAAAATATCCGGGTGATTGTGATAGGTGAACGAGGCCAGCTTGGTAACATCGTCAGCATTCATGCGGCTGGCGTGGTGGGTAGAAAGTCCTAGCTGCTTTTCCAATTGGCGATCGTTCAATCCTCTCTTGCCCAAATGCTTGAAGAATTCCCGTGCTACATCGTCGCGTTCATTTGGCTTAATTTGGGCGATCGCCTTTTGCAATTCCGGTTCCAACTGAGCCGGCGGGAGGGAGTCGTGATTCAGGGAACGCCCGAATAATTGTTTGCGCTGAGCAGGGGAAGTTCTCTGAGCAAAATCGTCAAAGTTTTCGTAATCTTCACCCGTTGTCTCCGGCATAATTTCTCGATCGCCCTGGGCTAAATCGTTCATGATTTGACGCTTGTAATTATCGCTGCTACTCATGGTAACTCTCTTCCAATCTACACAACATTTCAGTCTTAAATTGAGATGGTTTAGCCTTCAAAAAACTGCGGAATATTAAACCGCCACGCGACTATCATTTAAGCTTGCTAACTCGGTCAAGACTTGTATTCAATCTGATTTGATTGCTGATCGTACTTAGCAGTCAAAATTAACTTTTTGTCAGGAGCGTAAACCAAAACACTTACATCCTGATTTGGGAAATTGCGGTGAAAACCTTGTGCTAAAGATTTCGCCAAATCTTTCACTTCAGTCGGGCGGACTTGCGGGGTAATTACAACTCCCAATTTGTTATTGTCGCGCACATAAGCATCCTGAACCAAGCCCTTAGCCGTCTTTGTTACCCATTGACCGAAATCTTGACCTGCGGCGGTATTGCCACGTTCTAGCTGCGCGTAATAACCCTGACTGCCACCAATTGCTACGGGTATATCAGTCGGTTTTTGGGCGGAAACGCTGGGCGCGCAGGCAGTAGTAACTGCCAGCATTAATACCAAAAGTACGCCTGCAATTATTTTGCGACTCTGCTGCAATAAACTCACCTTTTTTCCTCCGTTCCTAAAACATTTGGAATAGTTGAAAGGGTCAGGTTGCTCGACCCTCTCAATGCCTATATTATTAGGCTTAGTCTAGTTTCTTTTTGAGCTCATCTTTTACATCTTCGATCGCGTGACCAGCTTCAGCTTTGGCCTGCTTGGCTTTGCCTTCTGCTTTATCTTTCGGGTCGCCAGTAACATTGCCTAGGGCTTCTTGAGCTTTGCCTGCGATGTTGTTGCCAGTTGCCTTTGCTCTATCTTCAGTGCTCATGGTTTTCTCCCTATCTGTATTTAATCAGACATTTTCTACTTAATAAACTCATCATAGGTAACTAGGAGCTGCGTTGCAATCTACCTCTAGGAAGAAAGAATGAATAAAAAATGAAGATGGAAGATGGAAAAGTTATTTTTATGTCTTGGACAGCCTGCCACTTTCATACTTATAGGTTTTTTTTCACCGTTTCTGGTGGCTGCAACGAAGTATTTGTGTAAAAAAGCGGGTGGATGGTCAACCCCGCTTCCCGGAGTTTTTTTTCATACCCCAAATAATTTAAAAGTATCAATTTTTATTTAATTCTGCCTTCCCAAAGCGAGTGTGGGCAAGATTGCATCTTACCCACACCGAAAAAAATCCGTATTAGTTTTAATCTACCTTTTGATGACATTCTTCATCTATTTTGTGCTGAAGTTCTTCTTTCAACTGTTCCACAGCGCGCATAGTTTGAGCATCTTCTTTTTTTTGCTGACCGAGGGCTTTTTCTGTTTCCTCGCCGAGCAATATTTCCCTAGATTTTGGTACAGTGACTTGATTTTCGCTGGCCGTGTGGGTGGCGTTTTCTTGACTATTCATTAGTTTTTCCCCTATTGTTTGCAAAATTTATTTTTAACAAGGGTACTTAGAAGTTAACCTTATACTTAAGATAACGGAAATCACGAAGACTTCCATCTACCTCAAGGGAGATAGGGGCTGGTGAATAATTTTGAGTTCTATAGTTAAGATAAATTACGGAAACTTCCATTAGCCCCAAAGGAGATAGGGGAAGGGGAATAGTGCGTGAGATTGCTTGGTGGGTCGCAAGGCGCGGGCAGTGAATGAGTTGGGAAAAGGGGAGGAGGGGGGAGAATTTTTCTGCGGCGCGAGCGATGGCATTAAGTGTGGAATGTTGTGCTATGAGGCTCTTTGGACATCGGTAAAAGATGAAGAGAGAAATGGGAGGCAGTTTAGTGCAGACTTAAGTCTATGCTGAGAGTTGGAAAGTTAAAATCTGTAGGGTGCAGCAATTCCCAAGTTTGGTGGCGATCGGGTTAAATAGTCTGCTAAACAAGAGTTAGCGTCAAGGCTAACTTCCAGCAGGATCGAACTAAAATTTCTGTTATTAGTAAAAATTATCTAAAACCCTATGGGAGCAAGGAGCAGTAACCCCCTCGAAGCAGCCGGCCCGACTCGTGAGCCGATCAAAATAGGTGTGTTGCATTCGCTGACGGGCACGATGTCCATCAGCGAAATTTCTGTTAAAGATGCGACGCTGTTGGCGGTTGAGGAAATTAATGCGGCCGGAGGGGTGCTCGGACGCCCCTTGGAAGCGGTTATAGAAGATGGAGCCAGCGATTTGCAGACTTTTGCTCAAAAAGCTAAGCAATTGCTCTTAGAAGCGCAGGTGGCGGTGGTATTTGGCTGTTGGACTTCGGCGTGCCGCAAAGCTGTACTGCCTGCTTTCGAGCACGGCAACGGGTTGCTGTTCTATCCGGTGCAGTATGAAGGGCTAGAACAGTGTCCGAATATTTTCTACACTGGTGCTGCCCCGAACCAACAGATTGTGCCTGGGGTGAATTACTTGCTGAGACAGGGAAAGCGGAAAATTTTCCTGTTGGGTTCGGACTATCTCTTTCCCCGCACAGCAAATCGGATTGTGAAAGCTCAACTGGCGGCACTGGGGGGAGAGTTGGCGGGGGAAGTGTATCTGCCGCTGGGATCGAGGGAAGTGGGCGAGGCGATCGCACATATCTTAGCAGTGAAACCAGATGCTATTCTCAACACTCTCAACGGCGATAGCAATGTGGCTTTTTTCCAAAAGTTGCGGGAAGCTGGCGTGAACCCCGATGATTTGCCGGTGATGTCGGTTAGCGTAGCAGAAGAGGAAGTGCGGGCGATCGGGCCGTCCAATATTGCTGGACATTGGGTGGTTTGGAACTATTTTCAAACGGTGGACACACCGGAAAATCGGAAATTTGTCAAGGCTTATAAAGCCCGATACGGGGAAAATCGAGTCACGGATGACCCGATCGCAGCAGCTTATTTGGGCGTTTACCTGTGGAAGCAAGCAGTAGAAAAAGCTGGTTCGACAGATGTGGTTAAAGTCAGGGCTGCTGCTAAAAATATTGAGTTTGCAGCGCCATCGGGCAAGGTAAAAATAGATGCCCAAACGCAGCATATCTGGAAAACAGTGCGGATTGGTAAGGTGCGGTCGGACGGTCAAATTGAGGAGATTTGGAATTCGGGCGCACCGGTTCCGCCAGATCCTTTTCTCAAAACCTATCCTTGGGCGGCGGCACTTGCTCCGAGGCCGATTTCTCTGGGAACTCGGGCGTCTTTGAGCGGGCTGTTTGTCATCTTGGTACTGATAACTTGGATGGCGGTGGGAGTCGGGTGGATGGGTTCTGTGGAGATGAAGAACTATTTGCTGACAATAAAAGCTGCCTCAACTCCGGCGGGGGTTTCTGAGGCAGCAATGGCGGTGCTGGTGCAGCAAACTCTGGCAGTGGCGAGCCGCACTCAGCACTGGCTGCTGGGGGCTTCAGTTTTGAGTTTGATCGCGGGGATAGTGGCTTTTGTCTCGGTGTCGGCAATTATTCGGAATCTCGGCTTGCTGCGGGAAACTGCGGAACTGATGGCCAGCGGTGATTTTACGGCTCGATCGCCTGTGGTTTCTAATGACGCGATCGGGGTGCTATCTTCTACTCTCAATACAATGGCTCAGCAAATTAGCAGTTTGCTCAACGGTTTGGAAGTGCGGCAGCGGCAGCTAGAGGAACGATCGGAGGAATTGGAAGTCGCTAAGAATGCTGCGGAAGCTGCCAACCGGGCGAAAAGCACTTTTTTGGCAAATATGACTCACGAGTTGCGGACGCCTTTGAATGCGATTATCGGCTACAGCGAGCTGCTGCAAGAAGAAGCTCTGGAACTCGGCGAAGAAGAGTTTGTCATGGATTTGGCAAGCATTAATATGGCAGGCAAGCAGTTGCTCAACATTATTAGTGACATCCTGGATATTTCTAAAATTGAAGCAGGAAAGATGACTCTTTTCTTGGAGACTTTTGAGGTGTTGGATTTGATCGAGCAGGTTGTCACTACTGTTCAACCGACGCTAGGGAAAAATGGCAATACTTTGATCGTCAATTGCGATCGCAATATTGGCACGATATACGCTGATTCGGGGAAGCTGGGACAAGCGCTGTTAAATTTGGCGAGCAATGCTGCTAAGTTTACAGATCAAGGCAAAATTACGATTAATGTTTGGAAAGAAGAAGGGGAGGTTTTGCCGATCGACAATTCCGCAGAACTCTGGGCAGATCCTTCTCGTTGTCAACAGCCTTTGATCGTGTTTCAAGTAACCGATACCGGCATCGGCATGACTGAGGATCAGGTGTCGAGGCTATTCGGAGCTTTCGCTCAAGCGGACGATTCTACTACGCGCAAATACGGCGGCACCGGTTTGGGGCTGACAATTAGCCGGAGATTTTGCCAGATGATGGGCGGAGATATTACCGTTGAGAGCGAGTTTGGCTGCGGTTCTAGTTTTACGATCCGGTTGCCGATTGCGGTTAAAAACCCGAAAGAAGCGCGGGAAGATCGAGAAATCCCAGAAATTCAGGCTGAGTCTTCCCAGGAGTTAGACACGAGTGCAGCGGCGACTGAAGCGAAGCAAAAAGAACTGCGATCGCAACCGCTGGATCTGCCCGATGCTGCTACTGTGCTGGTGATTGACGACGATCCAGACGCGCGAGATTTGATGACCCGCTGCTTATCGAAACAGGGATTTCGGGTGCGATCGTCGGCTAGCGGTGAAGGGGGGCTTCTGTTGGCTAAGGAGTTGCTGCCCGACGCGATTATTCTGGACGTGATGATGCCGAGTATGGACGGCTGGGCGGTGCTGTCGGCGTTGAAAGCAGATCAAGATTTGGTTGATATTCCAGTGATTATGATAACTTTTTTGGACGACCAAAATCAGGGGTTGGAATTGGGAGCCGCGGAGTATGTGAGGAAGCCTGTGGATTACAAGCGCTTTGCTGCTTTATTGAGTAAATATCAGGGTATCGAGAAGTAGTTTGTGGGCTGTTGACTGTTGACTGTTGACTGTTGACTGTTGGCTGTGGTTATTAGTTATTAGTTATTGATAGCAGATAACAACTAACAACCAACAACTAACAACTAAGCTGTCGCGCATTTAAATTGTATATTCGGTGCGGGCGGGACACCCCACTCATTGTTTGATTGTTTTTTGACAAACAATTTAAATGCCACAACAGCTTAACAACTAACAACTGACTAATTAATCTAAAAATCCCATTAAGGTCGAGCTATCGTCAATTTCGTTGGAGGCAATGGGGCGGTTTCCTCCCATTGTGGAGTAAACTTCATCAATGTGAAGAGTGCTGATTGCAATAGGGCGAGCACCGGACATACTGAACATTTCACTGACTTGCATGGCGCTGGAGCCGATCGGGCGATTGCCGATTGTAGCAACCACTTCAAAGTCGCTGGATTCTACCGGGCGATTGCCTACAATGCCGTAGGTTTCGCTGAGGTGCAGGGTGCTAATGCCGATCGGGCGGTTCCCCGACATCGAGACGGTCTCGCTGATGGTAAAATCGTCTGGGCCGACAGGGCGGTTGTCATGCATGAGTTGCGGCCGATAAAGTTGGATTCCTGTTGCTTTGGCATCCGTGGGTGGTGTCGGTTGGCTTTTGGAACTGCCTTTACCGCGACGGGCGATCGCTTTGCTTTTGCTTGTACCTGTACTGCTCGTATCCATAATTCTTTTCCTCGCTTATTTTTGGACGTTGATTGCTGGGTGCGGACAACTGCTTTTCTTGGCTTTCTGCTTGCTATTTCGGCCGATGATTAAAATAATATTACAAAGTCTAACTATTTTTTTAACGAAATTGCAGAATCTCTGCATTTTTGTTAAGATTTATGGGTAATAGCTACATTTTCCTATGGTAACTGCGGCAGCATCTTTTCAATTGCAAGCGCCCTTCCAGCCCACAGGCGACCAACCGCTAGCGATCGCCCAACTCGTCAAAGGCATCGAAGCTGGCGATCGATTTCAAACCTTACTCGGTGCCACAGGTACGGGCAAAACCTTCTCCATTGCCTCGGTGATTGAAAAAGTCGGCAGACCCACCTTAGTTCTAGCACACAACAAAACCCTGGCAGCTCAACTGTGCAACGAACTGCGAAATTTTTTCCCGAACAATGCAGTCGAATACTTTGTCAGTTATTACGACTACTACCAACCTGAAGCATACATCGCCGTCACCGATACTTTCATTGAGAAAACGGCAGCAATTAACGACGAGATCGATATGTTGCGGCACTCCGCCACGCGATCGCTCTTTGAACGCCGCGACGTGATTGTAGTTGCTTCAATTAGCTGCATCTACGGTTTGGGAATGCCTGCAGAATACCTGAAAGCGGCTATTCCTTTGCAAGTAGGAATGGAAGTCAACCAGCGGCAAGTTTTGCGCGATTTAGTTAACGTCCAATACAGCCGCAACGACATAGATTTAGGCAGAGGCAAATTTCGCGTCAAAGGCGATGTTTTGGAAATTGGCCCGGCTTACGAAGATAGAATTATTCGCGTTGAATTCTTCGGCGACGAAATTGATGCCATTCGCTACGTTGACCCCGTAACTGGTAAAATTATCCAAAGTACAACCGCTTTAAATATTTATCCAGCGCGTCACTTTGTCACGGCGGAAGATAAATTAGAGGCAGCTTGTCAAGGGATAGAACTTGAATTAGAAGACCGACTGGCAGAATTTGAAAAAGAGGGTAAACTATTAGAAGCTCAGCGAATAGAACAGCGCACGCGCTACGATTTGGAAATGCTGCGCGAGGTAGGATACTGCAACGGAGTCGAGAATTATTCGCGGCATTTAGCCGGAAGAAATGCGGGGGAACCGCCAGAATGTTTGATTGATTATTTCCCGAAAGATTGGATGTTGGTGATAGATGAATCTCACGTCACAGTGCCGCAAATTCGGGGGATGTACAACGGCGACCAAGCTCGGAAAAAAGTATTGATAGAACACGGTTTCCGCTTGCCCAGCGCGGCCGATAACCGCCCTTTAAAAGCAGAAGAATTCTGGGCAAAAGAGAATCAGTGCATCTTTGTTTCTGCTACGCCTGGGGATTGGGAAATGGAGATATCTGAAGGCAGAGTTGCAGAGCAGGTAATTCGCCCTACTGGAGTCATAGATCCGACAATTTTTGTGCGCCCGACGGAAGGGCAAATTGATGATTTGTTGGGGGAAATCAAGGAGAGAGTAACTCGGGACGAGCGAGTTTTGGTGACGACTTTAACGAAGCGGATGGCGGAAGATTTAACCGAATATTTGCAGGAGAGGGCGATTAAAGTCCGGTATTTGCACTCGGAAATTCAGTCAATTCAACGCATCGAAATTATCCAAGATTTGCAGGATGGTAAGTTTGATGTATTGATTGGTGTTAACTTGCTGCGGGAAGGTTTGGATTTGCCGGAAGTTTCGCTGGTGGTAATTTTGGATGCGGATAAAGAGGGGTTTTTGCGATCGGGACGTTCGTTGATTCAAACGATTGGAAGGGCGGCGCGGCACGTTCAGGGACAGGCTATTTTGTACGCGGATAATTTGACGGATAGTATGGTTAAGGCGATCGACGAAACGGATCGACGCCGGGGGATTCAGCTAGCGTACAATAAGATGCACGGGATTACGCCGCAGCCGATCGCGAAAAAGCGATCGAGTAATGCAATTTTGGCATTTTTGGACGTGTCGCGCAAGCTGAATTCTCAGCAGTTGGAGGAGGTTTACGAACAGGTAAACGAGTTATCTTTGGATGAGATTCCTCAGTTAATCGGGCGGTTGGAAGCGCAGATGAAGGCGGCGGCTAAGAAGTTGGAGTTTGAAGAGGCGGGTAAATTGCGCGATCGGATTAAGCATTTGCGGGATAAGCTATTGGGACATTAACTTTGTTGTCAGGGAATTGAGGGGGATTTTTAACCGCAGATGCACGCAGATAAACGCTGATGAAGGGCTAATTTAAAAGCCAAACATGGCTTTTAGTCCATTTGCGATCGGCTGATACTCTTCTGCGGTTAAGTCTCCTCGGTAGCCCAAAACACGCTTTATGTCCACAGCGCGTATTTGATCCAGCAACACTGTAGAGTCATAGCGTATGTTTCCCATTCCAGCCTGAAGCTGCGGATATAGCGTTGAGTTTCGTGTCGCCCAATCTCCTTGTTGTGTCGTCAAGGGAACGACTATTACCAACGAAAACCGCGTTATCCCTGTGACATTTGGCAAAGCTACAATTACGGCAGGTCGAGTGTTTTCCTGTTCGCGGCCGGGCGGAATTTGAGCCGGGAAGTTAACTAGCACTACAGCCCTCACCTGCAAAAAATTAGGTAGCTGACTCACAAATTTTCTCTACCTTTTTATTGCCAATGTCGATCGGATTTGTTTCTTGAATTCGCCATTTAGCATAGGCGATAACTTCTTTAAAGTCTGCTTCTTCAAGTTCTGGATAGGTTTGGCGTATTTCTGCTGTCGAATAGTGAGACGCCATCATTGAGATGATAGTTTCAACAGTTATGGGTAAGTTGCGAATGCAAGGTTTTCCCGCCATGAATTGTGAATCGCAGGTAATTCTAGTAAATTGCTGGATATCTTCTTTACTATTCGTGGCACTTTCATTGTCCAGAATTACTATTCCAACTCCCGGAATAAAACGCACAGGCTTTGTGCCTTCGAGGGGGTCTACATCTCCCCAATCATAGGGGGGAATTTCATTATCGACGAGGTAAAGTTGACGCCAAGGCGATTTTGCCAATGCTTCGTCGGAAATGTCAGGAAAAAATATTAGCACTTCTGCGATGCCAACGGGAAAACCATTGAGTTTGCTCAAGCCATCTATAATGGCGGCTAAGACGGATAAGTCTAGATGGCTTAGGTTTTCGGCTTTTTCGATCAGTTGGTATACGGTTTCAGGATTGAGTGTTTCGCCCACAGCTTCGACTAAGTTTTCGGGGGTGAAACCTCGACATTTCAAGTATTCGGCTAGTCTTAAGCGAATTGTACTCATGGGTTTAGTTGAGAAAGATTTTAGGGTGAAGTCCGATCGCCCTTTACCATTGTCCTATTTTTTGGATGGGAAGGGCGATCGAGGTTTCTATGAGATTCCTAGTCTATCCGTAACATCTTCGCGATCGTGACATTATGCAGTTGGATGAACCATCGTTTTCGCAGTAATTTGGCTGACAATCAAGTTCGCGCTTCAAGTCATCTATTTCCTGTCGCTGTTCTTCAATCGTTTCATCCTGTGCTTCTTTTTCCTCAAGCAGACTGCGGTGCGACTCCGCCAAAGCCCGGTGCGACTCCGCCAAAGCGTGGTACGACTTCGCCAAAGCAGAGAGAGCGATCCTAGCCCGCCGAAGGTTGGCAAACAATAGTCCGTCTTGTGGGTTACAGTTGTGGAACATATATTTCAAAGTAGTTGGGTTTACTTGTGTTGGTTTGACCTCTTAACTTCAGACCAACTGAGCTACCTAGCGAAAGCGAGGGCACTGTCTGAATTTGTACTTCAGGCGGGCCTTTTCCGTTTTTAGTGACTGGGTATCCTCATCAATAATTATAGATCAGTGTTTAGACTTGTAGCTAGCATGACTTGACATTTTTTTGATCGTGGGCTATCCTGTTAATAGGAACAGCAAACTGGTTGCCCTACTCTGGGCAAACAGCGCTCCCTATTAGGGATTGAAATATGCTTGCTACAAGTCAAGTTTGCTATTCCAAGCCCTCCTATTTAAACTCCATGTTTTTTAGGAGGGTAAATCCCTATCAGGGAAACTTAATAGAACGTTTACTTTAAAAGTCTTGTTGACCATGATTTGGGCTTTGCGAAACGAGGAAAATAGATTACTCACTTCAGGATAGTACGGGCTGGCTCGCTCCTCTCTCCCATTTCCTCTGCGTCAAGAACAATCGCCCAAAACATCCTCTTTCATTGTGGTACGGGCGTCTCGCCCGTACATGATTTGTGATACGGGCGTCTCGCCCGTACATCATCTGCAGTTAAAATATCCATTGGTGCGATCGCCTCTTCCCAGCGCTGGGAATGGATGTTAAACAAGGTTAAAATATTAATTGACAACAAAAAGACCGATCGCCCTTAACACCACCCAAACCCCCTACCTCAATACCACAGCATCGGTACTGCTAGCAAAAGCCGGACGAATAAATTCCTCCTTCTCTTCCAGCGTGATGTAACTCTTATCTACAGCTAGCTGCATCACTTCCTGAAGAAAACCTCTCAGCACATCTAATACGTGAGTGCGATCGCATTCAAAAACCTTTTCCCAGCCAGAAGTTCCAAACTTTCTCAAAGTACAGCTAATGCGATCGTCCGTAGGTAGCAACGTAATAATAAACCAACTCTCAGAAAAAGTTATTACTATTTTTTGACCTTGTGATAGCTTAGCAATTTCTTTGGGAAAGTTACTTTCAATCATCATACAAATATCGGGATCTAAAAATACCTCTTTTTGAGCGTCACCTATTTCTATAAAAACTTTATGGTTGTGTTCAAAGCAGAAACATCGCCATCCCATTTCAAAATCAGAAAGCTCCCCTAATGGATCTTCTGGAGGATCTGCCCAGTCTTCTAAGAAACGTTCTGCTAGTTGAAAATTAAATTTATGACTGCTATTCATGGCTGCTACTCCTATTTAATTGCCGCAGACTGACACCCTCAGCTATAGGATAACCACTATTGAGAGTTCCATCAAAATCCCTTTGAATAAAAGCGCGAGTGACGTTTTGAGTTATCCTTAGATCGGGATGATAAACTCTACCTATAGGACGATGAAAATCAATAATGTATTCTCCTCGATATTTGGGTACTAATTGCTCGGCTACGATCCAATCCTCCGCATTTAGCCATTGTCCTTGGTCATCGTTAGTGCTTGCTGCTCTTCCGATCAATCTGTTGGCTTTCAGTTTAGGCCCATGATGGCGAGCAATATGATCGTAGGCTTTCATTGATTTAGAATTGTTCCACTGCGGTTCGGTTCCGCTACCTGTCCATTCACAACCGCTCCCAACTTCTCTGCTTGAATCTATTATAAACTGTTCGACAATTTCTGCCACTTCTCTATTTTATTGATTTGGACAACATACATGATCTTAGAAAAGAGGTAAGTTGGGCGAAGTGAAACGTAGGGTTTTGTTAGCTCAACCCAACCTACTAATAAACTTACGGTGTCGGATTCGGATACTTAGCGTGCACCGCATCGATTTCCGCTATAATCTCCCGATCCAAATTCACCTCCAAACTACCGACATTTTCCTCCAACTGTCCGAGGCTGGTTGCACCGATAATAGTGCTAGTTACAAACCAGCGCGATCGCACATACGCCAAAGCCATCTGCGCCGGACTTATCCCATTTTTACCCGCAATCTCAACATACGCTTTCACCGCATCATTCAGATTAGTTTTATCGTAACGCTGACCAAATCCCGCAAATAAAGCCAACCTAGAATTTTCGGGAATTCCATTCAAGTATTTCCCGGTTAACAGCCCAAATCCCAAAGGACTGTAAGCCAGCAATCCCACATTCTTAAAACGGCAAGTTTCGGCTAAATTTATGTGAAATGTCCGATTGCTCAAACTGAAAGCATTCTGAATCGAAACAACTTTCGGCAAACCGTGTTTTTCAGCCAACGTGCAAAACTCGCAAACTCCCCAAGGCGTCTCGTTACTCAAACCCAAATAGCGGATTTTCCCAGCTTTAATCAAGTCAGCAAATACCTCTAACTGTTCGAGAATCGGTACAGTTTCGTGCTCTTGGGCGATGTCGTAATCCGGCGCACCAAATAAGGGTACGTAGCGGTCTGGCCAGTGGATCTGATAGAGGTCGATGTAGTCAGTTTGCAAGCGCTTCAGGCTGTCATTCAGGGCTTTTTCGACATTTGGGCGATCGATCTGATTTTCCCCTTCCCGAATCCACTTTAATCGAGTGCTTCTGCCCGCCACTTTAGTCGCTATAATGACTTTATCCCGCTGCTGTTTCGCCAACCATTCGCCGATATATTTCTCTGTTTTGCCCTGAGTTTCCGCCTTTCCAGGGACAGGATACATTTCTGCCGTATCGATAAAGTTGATTCCTCTATCGATCGCAAAATCGAGCTGTTGGGCCGCTTCTGCAACGGTGTTCTGCTGGCCATAAGTCATCGTACCCAAACAGATTTCAGATACTGATAAGTCACTGTCGCCTAGTTTTTTGTATTCCATGAGTTTGATTGCTGGAAAATTATCTGATTCTATATTACAGAAAAAGTTTGATTTAATTGAAAGCTCCAGAAAAGTGCGATCGGCTTTCTCCTCTCTTCCTCTTTTCCTCTGCGCCCTCTGCGGTTAAAAAAAATTAAAAGATATCCGCACTTAAATGTTAATATAAATAATTAGTATTCCTCTGATGTATGAGTAGTCGCCCGCCAAAAGTTCCGTTTGTCAACCTCTCCCTGCAACACCAACCAATCCAATCTCAAATAACAGAAACCATTGGAAAAATTATCGAGCAAGGAGATTTTATTTTAGGCCAAGCACTCGCGGAATTTGAAACAGCATTTGCAGCAGCTTCTGGAGTAAAATACGGCGTAGGAGTGGCTTGTGGAACAGATGCGATCGCTCTGGGACTCCAAGCTTGCGGCATTAATCCGGGCGACGAAATTATCATACCCGCGAACACTTTTATCGCCACCGTCATCGCCGTCCTCCAAGCCAAAGCTATACCTATTCTTGTAGATTGCGACCCGGAAACCGCCCTGATTGACCTCACAGCCGCCGAAACAGCAGTTACCTCGAAAACTAAAGCAATTATCCCCGTACACCTCTACGGTCAAATGGTATCGCCTCGGCAGCTTTTAGATTTTGCGAACCGCCACGATTTAATCATATTTGAAGATGCCGCCCAAGCGCACTTAGCCGAAAGAGAAGGATACCGCGCGGGTTCCATTGGTACAGCAGCAGCATTCAGCTTTTATCCCAGCAAAAACCTCGGTTCTTTTGGCGACGGCGGGATGTTCATTACTAACGATGCAGAGCTCGCAGAAAAAATGCGAACTCTCCGCAATTACGGAGCACCCAGCAAATATTTGCACACCGAAATCGGTAGCAACAGCCGCCTCGACAATTTGCAAGCCGCCGTGCTAAATGTTAAATTGCCTTACTTAGAAAAATGGAATCGCGCTCGCACCGCCGCCGCCCAACACTACAATACTCTACTACAACCATTGAAACACAAAGGCATTGTACCGATCGCCAACCACAGCAGCAGCGGTCACATTTATCACCTATATGTTATCCAAATTACTGAGGAAAGCTCGATCAACCGCAACACCCTTCAGGAAAAACTCGGCCAACACGGCATTCAAACAGGTATACACTATCCCGTACCTTGTCACCTGCAACCCGCCTACCAAAACTTAGGCAATCGGGGCGACTTTCCCCACGCAGAAACCCTGTGCGAACAAATTTTATCATTGCCAATGTATCCCGGATTGAGCAATACTCAGATCGAGCAAGTTGTTCGGGCGATCGTACTATCATTGAATTGCTAATTGTTCATAAAACTTATGCTGGAGTTGTTTCAAGCAGTAGGGTGCAGTTCTCAAAGCGTTTGGGTGGGAAATTAACAAATCTTTAACTCACAGTTGAAAACCCGAAAGCGTTGCGAATCCAGCGCGGCAATCTTAAAACTTCTCAAACCATGCACATCCAGCGCAAAATTCGCATTGTTTTCAAGCGATACCTCCTGGCGGAAGGTATCACTGTGCTCCTAGTGCTGCTGTACGCCCCCCTGCTAGTACACTGGTACGACGGCTGGCTCAACAAAAGCATCAGCCTCGAACACGAATATTTCAGCCACGGACTAATTGGTTTGCCCTACGCAGCTTATGTTGCTTGGATGAACCGAAAGTCCTGGCGCAGCTTGCCCCACTCACCGCATCCTTTGGGAGGCTTTTTGCTGGTACTAGCCACGCTTTTTTATCTGAGTCGCTTGAGCGATTTAGTAAATTTATCCCTCCCCGTAATGCTAGCCAGCATTTGCTTATCTTTAAAAGGAATTCCCGGCTTACAATTGCAGGCGATGCCACTTTTGTTCGTATTTCTGGCATCGCCGAACCACATTCCTTACCTCCTAGAACCCTACGCCTTACCCTTACAGCAATTTATTGCTGAAGCATCAGGCTGGATATTAATTAAGGTTGGTATCAACGTGAGAGTGGAAGAAATTTATCTGTACGTAAACGAGCGCATTGTAGAAGTTGCTCCACACTGTGCAGGCTTAAAAATGCTGTTTACCAGTCTTTACGTCAGCTTAATTCTACTGGATTGGACGGGAGTTTGGGACTCTCGCAAAAAAAGTCTTTTGTTTTTAGTGATTACATCCATTATTAGCATTACTTCCAACATTTTTCGCAATACTTTGCTAACTTACTTTCACGGAACCAACAGAGAGGCGCTTTTTACTTGGCTACACGCCGGATGGGGCGGAGATTTGTATTCTGCTTGTATACTAGGGTTATTGGTACTTCTCCTCAACGGGATGGAAAAGTATTTCCCTAGTCAGTCTGGCAATTAATGAAACAGATGATTTCAGCACAGAAACTACTGCGGCGATATCAATTATCTAAAATTATGGTGCTGGTGTTTTTGCTGGTATTAGTTGGGGCAGTAGCAATTCCCGGCTACGCGACGGGAAGATGGCCTTGGACAAACCCACCAACCCTTGCCAACCTCAAGCAATTAAGAAGTGTGCACCAAAACGGGATAAAAATTCCTGGGTGGCAAGTTATAGCCGTTCAGAATAACGTCCAAATTGGCGCTCACAGATGGTTAGTTCAAGAAATTAAAAAAGATAAAACAATTGCCATTTTATTGCTGTTGCCTCAAAATTACCCCAAAAACCAGCCCCAAGTAGAATGGCTAGATATCGATGGATTTCACCGATGGCAAACCGATTCTCATCGCACTTTGAGGTTTACAGTTAAATTAGCACCAATACCCGGCCAGCCAACGCCTAATGTCGAGGCGAGGTTTTTCCGAAGCTGGACTCGCCAACAAACTTTTGCTGTCGTGCAGTGGTACGCTTGGCCTAACGGGGGTTCTCCAACAACCAGCCGCTGGTTTTGGGAAGACAGTATTGCTAGACTCTCGAACCGCCGCGCCTCTTGGGTTGCTGTCAGTATCATCCTTCCCATTCAACCGCAGGGGGAGATTAAGATAGCTCAACCATTGTTGGAATCTCTTGCCGAAAGTGTCCAGGCTAAATTAATTACAGAAACTTTTCGGTTTCAGTAAGCAGGTATGTGCAAATAAATCGGCCTAGGGGGTGGGCGGATTTTGCCACAATCAACTGCTTCTTAGTAAATATCTGGGTTCAACCCGCCCGAAAATATCTTATTGTTTTTTCTCGTCGCTATATTTAGATGAAACTTACAAGTCAGACCATTATTCAAAATATTACTTTTTTAAATCCTCTGAAAATGTGGCAAAAATCCCCTATTAAAAATCGCCTCGCTTTTTACTTAGCAGGCCTGCATTCAACTGCTTGGACTCTATCTTTTGCTGCTGTATTCTGGGGTTTTAATAGCAAAAATTTTTCGGAAACGGCTTTAGCTCAATCTGTTGCTCCTGGTTCCGAGCGCCTCGTGGCGCCACCGCCATTGCGTTTACCGCCACCGCCCCCTGCCAATTTCAACCGGGATATTAACCCAGCTTTTCGGAATCGGCCCTACCGCCTCGGGCCGGGAGACCAGATTTCTGTTCAAGTTCAGCGCTTCCCAGAGCTAGGTTTTACGGGTCCAATCAGCCCTGAAGGCGTAATTGTACTACCGCTAATCGGAACAGTAAATGTGCGTGGTCTTACTGTCGAAGAATCACAGCAGCGCCTCCGGGAGCGCTTTGGCCAATTTATCAAAAATCCTCAAGTCTCGGCTGCTTTGCTGGTTCAGCGCCCCGTAGTGGTGACCGTGACGGGGGAAGTTGCCAGACCGGGTTTTTATCCGTTGCAAACCCCCCAGCTTCCTGCTGCTTTGGCGGCTGCTGCTGGGACTAATCCTACGGCGGAACTGCGGGCGGTGCGGGTGCGGCGGACTCTGCCGGGAGGTGCTGTCGCGGAGCAAGTTGTTGATATTTTGACACCGTTGCAAACTGGTATTGCTCCACCGGATTTGCGTTTGGAAGATGGAGATGCGATCGTCGTACCGTATAAACAGGTTAGGCCCGATCGCAAATCCGATCAAGATTTAGCATCCAGGTACAGCCTCGCTGCTGCTGCTGTCCCCGTCCAAATCACTGTCACCGGAGAAGTCAGCAAACCTGGTTTTTACACGCTTCCGGCGGGTTCGGGTCGAATTTCGGCTGCTTTGGTGATTGCGGGGGGAGTCACGGGAAAAGCCGATTTGCGGGAGGTGCGAGTGCGGCGGACGCTGATGAACGGCTCCTCGGTCGAGGAACCAATCGACCTCTACACTCCCCTAGCAAACGGTAACGATTTGTTCGATTTTCCTTTGGCATCGGGAGATGTGATTGTCATCCCGGAATTGGACGCTAGTACCAAAAACCTAG
Organism: Microcoleus sp. w1-18aA5; assembly: GCF_036701705.1. NCBI lineage: Bacteria > Bacillati > Cyanobacteriota > Cyanophyceae > Oscillatoriales > Microcoleaceae > Microcoleus > Microcoleus sp. w1-18aA5. The sequence goes on from NZ_JAUPTE010000034.1 coordinate 28,490, forward strand.
ACTACGACAAAGCTCTAGTTTCGCGGTCTACTTTGATTAAGCCCAGGATCTACGTTCGAGTTTTGAGTTACGCTAGTGGTGGTTTGACCTCGTTCTACATAGAAAATGGCAGCAGGTTTTTGGATGCTCTCAACAACTTGCCTGTTAATCTTGCTGACTTGCGGAAAACAGCCCTGATTCGGTTCGACGAAAAGCAAGGTAGAGCAATCAACCGTTCGATAGATGCTAAAGCTGCTTTGGAGGGCAATGTTTCTCAGAACCCGATGCTCGAAGATAATGATGTGATTGTGATTGGTAGGAATCTGGTAGAGCGCATTGGTTATGTACTCAACACTTTTACTCGACCATTCCGGGATACTTTGGGATTTATTCTGTTCTTTGAGCAGTTGAGAAATGGAGTAACAGATTTGTTCGGCCCGTCACGTAATGATAGGTAGTCATACCATTTTAGATTTTAGATTTTAGATTTAAGATGGGGAATGACTTAGGCGATATGGGTTTAGCTCGCAGACCGAAAGTTCTAAGGTTTTTGGGGGATTTGTAGAATTAGTCAGGAATCATTAGTTATCGTTAACAATTAGAAATCTAAAATCTAAAATCTAAAATCTAAAATCATCATGACTTTATCCGTTGTTAAACGTTATTTAATTGCTTTTGACCAATACAAGTGGGTGGGACTGGCTACTCTCGCGGTGACTGTGGGCGTGTCGGGAGTAGTGGCTATGCAGCCAAAGCCTGCGCCAGTTTACGTTGCAATAGGTACGCTGGCCTACGACAGACCGAGCGTGATTTTTTCATCCACTACTACTAAAATTCAACAGGAAGGACAAGAAATAACTAAAGATATGCTGCTGGATACAAGGGTGGTTGAACCAGCAGCAAAAAAACTCATCAAACCCGAAGGAAAATTAAACAAAGAAGAAGCGGAAAAAGTACAAGCTTTGGCTGACAAGCTGGGAAAAGATGTGCAAATAAAGATGCCCAGTAAGAATAATGACCCCAGCGCTTTGATTCAAATATTGTACAAAAATGCCGAGCGTAAACAAGCAGAAGCGGTAGTAAAGACGCTGATGAACGAAATGGTGGAACACAGCAAAAATATTAATACTTCTAGACTGCGAGAAACGATCACCCAAATCAACCAGCGTTTGCCGAAAGTAACTCAGGAACTTAGAGAGACGGAAGCAAAACTTGAAGCCTACGAAAAACGAGAAGGAACTTCAATTTTAGCAGCTCAGAGCGGTGCTTTGCCGCAAGCGATTACCAGCATCCAACAGCAGCAGCGGCAACTCCGCGTGCAGTTGGGAGGAATTGAAGCTCAAATTAACAGTTTGCAGGATCGCTTGGGATTGAATGTGGAGCAAGCTTACGTCGCTCAAGCACTCTCAGCCGATCCAATTATTGCCCAACTGCGAGTGCAATTGTTTTCGATCGAATCTCAGCTCAAAATTCTCCGCAGCGACTTGCAGGAGGAACACCCGAAAATTGTAGAATTGCTTAAACAAAAACTTGCTTTTGAGCAGCAGTTGCAGCAGCGCCAGTCTGAGGTACTCGGCGGTAACGGAGTGGCGGCTCCGCTCAGAAGTGCCGATCGAATTCGGGTAGACTCTTCTTTAGATCCGGCCAGACAGCAGTTAGCTCAAACTTTGATTGCTTTGCAAACGCAGCGGGATACGGTGCAACAGCAACTCCAAGGAATCGAGAAAACTGAAAAAGAATTGCGTCGGGAACACGCGACAATCCCCAACAAGCAGTTAGAACAAGCGCGGTTAGCCCAGCAAGTGGCGTTCAAAAAAGCTCTCTACGACAAGATGTTGTCGGCTTTGGTAGATGCTGAGGCGGCGGTAGCTGAGACAACGGGGAGTTTGAGAATCGCCCAATGGCCGCAAACTGATGACGTTGAGTCCAACAAGAGAGGTTTGCCCGTGATGCTGGCGGTGGGCGGATTTGTGGGATTGCTGCTGGGCGGGGGGTTGATATTTCTGTTGGGGATGCTCAACGGCAAGTTTTACAGTTGGGAAGAAGTGCGGGCGGCTTTGGTGGAAAAAGAGGTGCCGATACTGGCAGTTTTGCCTGAAGTGACGGTGTTTGATTCCTACGGCGATGAAATGCCTCTGGCCCTGGAGGTAAATTCTCCCTATTTGGAATTTTACGAGCGGTTGCGTACTAATTTGCGCCGGATCGGGAACAAACCGGTAAAGGTGGTGTTGCTGACTTCGGCAGCGCCTTTGGAGGGGAAAAGTTTTAGTGCTTACAATTTGGCAATTGCATCGGCTCGATCGGGTAAACGGACTTTACTAATTGAAGCAGATTTGCGATCGCCTTCTAACGTTGAATCTTTGAAAATTGCTGCTGATCCTTTGGCGACTGTGGAACCTTTGCACTATTACGGCAATATTAGCGAGTGCGTCCTTTTGGTTCCAGAGGTAGAGAATCTATACGTTGTGCCGAGTCCCGGCTTTTTGCGGCAAGCCTCCGCCGTACTAGAATCCAGCGAAATGCGGAGATTGTTTGAGGATGTTCGCAACCGCTTTGATTTTGTGGTTGTAGATTCTCCGGCGTTGAGCGAGTGCAACGATGCCCTGACGCTGGAACCGTACACGGACGGTATGATTTTGGTGGCGCGGCCTGGTTACACTTTGTCTAGTATGTTGTCTGAGGCTGCAGATCAGTTGCTGGAATCTGAGGATGAGGATTCGCATAAATCCGGGCCGCGGCTGTTGGGAGCGATTATTAACGGTGCTGATATTCCGGTGAAGTTCCGCAATGATATTGATATTGATGAATGGGAGTTGCCTGTGAGTGCGATCGGCGATCGGGCGATCGAAGTGCGATCGAGGCAATTACCGCAGCACTCAAAGCCTAAAAACAAGGCTATTAATAGTAAATTGAGATGATTTATCTGGCTTGATTCTGTAAAAGCAATCCTCAACTAAATATGAATATATTGTAGGCAGCGACATCAGCAGCTTAAGTCGAAATCAGCGTTAACAGCCAGTCTATTTTAGATTTTATATTTTAGAACCGACCCCACAGATGAATCTGGGAGGAAGAATTTTGGTCTAAAATTTTTCGTTTTCCACGACTCCTGTCTTAAAGCAAGTCTCCGTTTTTGGGCGAGTTCAACATTCAACAGCCAGTCAATTTTATATTTTAGATTTTAGGTTGAAAAATTGACTCCACAGATGAATCTGGGAGCTGGAAATTAGGTGTAAAATTGGTCACTTGTCAACCGTCAACCGTCAACCGTCAACCGTCATTACTTGAAAATGTGTCATCGCACTATTGATTGGATTCAGGGCGTTTCTGGTGTTTGCTCTGGATAAACTGTTCCAAATCGGCGATCGCATCTTCAAAATCCGACAAATTAATTTTCGCAGGTCTAGTCTTCTTCGGCAAACTCGAAGACTGACTCGAAGACTTAGCCGGAGGCGGTGGAGATTTCGGTTGTGCAGCTTGAGTGCTGTTCGATTCTATAGAATCGAACAATTCATCCAGGGACTCAAAAAATGATTGAGCTGAGGCCCGGCGTAAATCTTTCTGGTCGTCGTCATCCGTCATAAGCCACTCCATAGACTCTAAAAGTTGCCAACAAACTCTGCCCGCCCCCAAGGCGTGCAGACATGAAAACCCGACTAAAACAAGCAAGCGGACACAATTTAACCGGACGGTGGAATGCTTGCTGCTGAACTTGCTGCCCTATAAAACCTGTAGCGGGCATTGTCAGCCTTCAAACTATATTTAACTCTACACCCGCCTACTGAGTGATTTGAGACTTGGTGCAGACCCAGCTCAAAATCATTGACCCTGAAAAAATCTCAGTTACGGCTCTTTCGTTGTCTAATTAACCCTAGTCTAGTCGAGAATAAGGAGACAGGACTTATGCAACTATTACCGCTGTTCAAGGGTTGCGATGGCAACGCGCCACCTCGAAAGGACGGAGAGACGGTGTTTTTTGCTTGAGTCCTAAGATTTCAAAGGCATTAGGAGATTTTAAGGTGACTCAGGGATTTGATTACGATTTAGCAATTATCGGCGCTGGCGTGGGCGGACACGGCGCGGCCATACACGCGGTTAGCTGCGGGCTGAAAGTGGCAATTATCGAAGCGGGGGACATGGGGGGGACTTGCGTCAACCGCGGCTGCATTCCCTCGAAGGCGCTGTTGGCGGCTTCCGGGCGAGTGCGAGATTTGCGGAATGCCCACCACCTAAAGACTTTGGGTATTCAATTGGGCAGTGTGGATTTCGATCGCGGGGCGATCGCCAATCACGCTAATACTATTGTTAGCAAACTTCGCGGCGACTTGACCAACAGCCTCAAACGTTTGAACGTGGATGTCATCCAAGGTTGGGGCAAAATTGCCAGTGCTCAAAAAATTACCGTCGAAACCGATAAAGGCGAGAAAACTATTACTGCCAAGGATATTATTCTCGCTCCCGGTTCGGTTCCCTTCGTCCCCCCCGGGATAGAAATTGACGGCAAAACTGTATTTACCAGCGATGATGCAGTCAGGCTGGAATCGCTGCCGAAGTGGATCGCAATTATTGGCAGCGGTTATATCGGTTTGGAGTTTTCGGATATTTACACAGCCCTGGGCTGCGAAATTACGATGATTGAAGCTCTAGACCAATTGATGCCGACTTTTGACCCGGATATTGCTAAATTAGCAGAACGAGTGTTAATTGCACCCCGCGATATTGAAACAAAAGTAGGTGTTTTGGCCAAGAAGATTATTCCTGGTTCGCCGGTAATTATTGAATTAGCTGATTTCAAAACTAAGGAAGTTGTCGAAGTTTTGGAAGTTGACGCTTGTTTGGTAGCAACTGGTCGGGTGCCGGTGAGCAAGAATTTGGGGTTAGAAACTGTTGGCGTGGAAACGATGCGCGGTTATATCCCAGTTAACGATAAGATGCAGGTTTTGGCGGCGGGAGAACCGGTGCAAAATTTGTGGGCGATCGGCGATGTTAATGGCAAGATGATGTTAGCGCATTCTGCGTCTGCTCAGGGAATTGCTGCGGTGGAAAATATTTGCGGTCGTGCGCGCGAAGTTGACTATTTGAGTATCCCGGCGGCGGCGTTTACTCACCCGGAAATTAGCTATGTGGGGATGACTGAACCTGCGGCCAAAGAGTTAGGAAAAGCTGAAGGGTTTGAGGTCGGTTCTGTCAAGAGTTATTTTAAGGGAAATTCTAAGGCTATTGCGGAGGGTGAAACTGACGGTATGGCTAAGGTGATTTACCGGAAAGATACTGGGGAGTTGTTGGGAGTTCACATTTTCGGTTTGCACGCTTCGGATTTAATTCAGGAGGCGGCAAATGCGATCGCCCAGCGCGATTCTGTTAACACTTTGGCATTCCGAGTGCACACGCACCCGACCCTTTCGGAAGTGTTGGATGAGGCGTTTAAACGGGCGGCTGGAGCGGGTAGTCATTAATCTGTAGGGGCTGTTTTCTTGTTTTAGATCCCCGGCTTCTTGAAGAAGTCGGGGATTTAAGTATTCTGTTTGAGGGCGGTGGTAGAGTAAGTTAAAGGAGATGAAAGTGTTCGCAATTGCAATCTTTTAGTATTCTCCAGAACCGGCAAGATGCCTGTTCCACAAAGAGTAAGTTTTTTTGTGGAGTGGGCATCCTGCCCGCCCGTCAAAGGCTTATTGAGAAATGACATTCCCTCTTGGTGAATATTCCTCAATAAAGGCTCGTTGTAATGTATAAATCGCTGTTCGTCAATAATAAACAGACAGCTAATTACTTCATTTCACTTGCTTCCGCTTGTAAGTTGTACAGTATTTAAATTGTATATTTCGATGACCCGATCAAAAATCTTCAAATTCTCTCCCCATCTCTCGAACACCATAGACAATCTAGATTCACAAAAGCTTAAGGATATGGTTGGGGTTATTTTCACTTTAGCTAAGCGATCGGGTTAACTTAGAATTGAGAGTTTTTAGGAGTTGAAGTGGGAGCTATATTTCCGCGATCTCGCCATAGCAATAACGGAATGCTTAACGTTCCTAAAATCATTACAACTCCAGTCAGAATCCAAACTAGCACACGATTTGGGCGATAATCACCTCGCTCAATTTGCCAGAAAACTCGATTATAACGCCATGCTGCCAAGGCAATGACCGCAATTCCAAAAACGACCAGACTCAGCCCTAAAGTTTCTGAGTTGAAGAAGGGAGGGGAGGAAACTTCTTGCTGAGTCACTGTAGCTTGAAATTGACGGAGAAATAAACTGAACCGACTGATTGCAAACCCAAAACCAATTAAAGCGAGTGAAGTTCGTAACCATGCCAGAAAGGTGCGTTCATTTGCCTGATGTTCCCGCTGCCGGTCTATTTTAGCACCCTTGTTCATCAACCCTACCTTTATAAAATATTTTAAGCTTTCCCTCGTTGATTATTGTTTCAGTTGAGATTGCGGAGGGAAGTATCGCTATGGAGATCGTGATTCATCATCACCAAAAAATATAGTACAGTAAATCGACAAAAAGCGATCGCTTCCCTCTCATACCAACAGAAAATAAGAGGACACAGCATTGCTGTGTCCCTACAAATACTGCGGTTAAAGCCCAGTTTAAAAAGACTTAGCTGCACTGCCGGAATGAGCCTTTTTCTCCAACCAATCCTTACCCAATCTAATTGTCACGTCGGACTGCAAAGAACCGGTACTCTCAACCAACACATCTCCAAAACCCAAAAACTGGCGAATCGCTTGAGCACCTTTAATATCGCCCTGTTGAGCTACTAGAGTAGTTACTTCCAGGGGTTCCGGCCAAGCTTTATAAACCTGAACATTCCGATAACCGGCTTGAGTCAAATTATTGACAAAATCTTCAACAGCCGATGGATCTCCGGTACTATCTTGAATCGCCACGTTCAGAAAAGTCGAATCAGCATTCTCAATTGTCCAAGTATTTTGGCCGAAGTCAAAATGTTCCGCCACCATAGTTTCGATGGCATATTGGTCTGGCAACCAAAAACTTGCCTTGTAGTCCTTAGAATCGCTAAATTTGCCGGGAACCATCAACATCTGGACGCCTGCGCGATCGGTTTGAGTAGCAAAACCAGCCAAAGCTACCAATTCTTCTATACTCAAATTCGTGTCAAGGTGAGACTGAATCACCGACAAAATCTTCGGTAGTCGAGACAGCAAACCTACATTTACTTCCTGTTCCACAAAAGCCCGCATCAACAATTGCTGGCGCTGCACCCGCCCGATGTCGCCCAAATCGTCGTGCCGATAAAGCAAATATTGCACGATTTGTTCGCCGTTGAGTTTTTGCTTACCAGCCTTTAAATCTATATATAAATGCTGGCTGTTATCGGTATACTTCATGTCTTTAGGGACATTAATAGTAATGCCACCCAGGGCATCGACCAAACTTTTTATGCCATGAATATTAACTGTGACGTAGCGGTCAATTCCCACACCGCCAAGGAGTCCGCTGACTGACTTCGCTGACGAAGCCGGGCCACCGTAGTAATTAGCTTCGTTGATTTTCACGACACCTCTGCCTTCAACATAGGTGCGGGTGTCTCGCGGAATGGAAAGCACGCTTAACTTTTTATTTTGAGGGTCAAATCTAACCAAAAGCATGGTATCGGTTAAGCCCTTAAAGGAGTTTTCCCAAACCTCGTATCCGACATTTTTGTTGACACCTCCTTCGATGTCAGAGGTCAGAACTTTAAGTCCTAAAACTAAAATATTAACTGGGCGAGTCAGCTCCGGCATCTTCATGTTGAGCTTTGCCATGTCGCCTTGAGAAAATACTGCTGCTTCTTCAGGGCTCAACTTTTGTTGCTGAAGCGGCGTTGTAGAAAGGGAGACGGCTAGCAATGCTCCGGCTGTGGCTGAGAGCATGGCTACTCCAGCCAAACCAAAACCAAAACCCAGCCAGCGGCCTCGATGGGGCTGGGAAGCTTTTTTGGTTGCAGGTTGAGCAGTGGATTGTTGGATAGGGTCTTGATTAGGAATTTTTTGAGCTGGCACTGGCTTCCTCACACACAACAAAAATAAAAAAGATAATGGCAATATGTAGTATCAAGCTGAAGACGCACTCAATCAATAGGGTAGGGGCTTAAAAGAACCCTAAATTATGATAAATGTTTGCCTACTACTTGCTCGGCTAAGCGACTAATTCCGGGCAACCATAGTGGTTGACGCTTCCAGAGGCGAACCATCAGTCCCAGAGCAACGATGAAATAGCTGGTTGTTAGCAGGCTACTCATTAATAACATGGGAAGTGTCGGAGATTCCGCAGAAATCGCTCCAGCTTCTAAAAGAATATGTCCTAAGAGCCAACTAAAAGCAAGGGCAATTGCCAAGCGGCTGATGGCTTTGCGTTCGGGACTACCCTGACGGCGGTAAAGAGTCCACAGGGCGGGGAAAAAGCCGATGACTGGGATCATTAATACAAACAGACTGGCACGATCGAGTTCAGGATTTTCTAAGGGATCTGTTTTTTTCATAATTCGCTACTCAAAATTTGCAGAAGGTCAGATGTTGCACACAAGTTATTTGTTAGAGGGAAAATTTATATCCTAAACCAAAATTCCGAGAGCTGGGCTGGTGCGCGATCGCCCAACTTGTCTGTCAGAGGCAAAATTTTTCTGCCCTCCCAATCTCGCGACTGATCGTGGGCAACTTTTCGACCCGGAGACCCGTATTTTGATAAACTGGATACAGCACAGCAGTCAGGAGAACAGACTTAGCCATGACCCAATCCCAAAAACCCATTGTTATTGCTCCATCCATATTATCAGCCGATTTTAGCCGTCTTGGAGAAGAGATTCAGGCTGTCGATCGAGCTGGGGCTGACTGGATTCACGTAGATGTGATGGACGGTCGCTTTGTTCCTAATATTACTATCGGGCCGCTGATTGTTGAGGCAATTCGCCCCGTTACTACCAAGGTAATCGATGTCCACTTGATGATTGTGGAGCCGGAGAAGTACGTCGAGGACTTCGCTAAGGCGGGTGCTGACATTATTTCGGTTCACGCGGAACACAATGCTTCGCCTCACTTGCACCGCACCCTCGGCCAAATTCGGGAATTGGGCAAAATGGCTGGTGTGGTTCTGAATCCTTCGACGCCGCTGGAGTTGATCGAGTACGTGCTGGAACTTTGCGATTTGGTGCTGATTATGAGCGTCAATCCGGGCTTTGGTGGTCAAAGTTTTATCCCGGCTGTTTTGCCGAAAATTCGCCAGTTGCGTAAAATGTGCGACGACAAGGGCCTCGATCCTTGGATTGAGGTAGATGGCGGTTTGAAGGGGAACAATACTTGGCAGGTTCTGGAAGCCGGCGCAAATGCGATCGTCGCTGGTTCTGCTGTGTTTAAGGCCAATGATTACGCAGGGGCGATCGAGGGTATCCGCCACAGCAAGCGCCCGACTCCTGAGTTGGCTGCGGTTTAATCAAAGATTTTTCGAGTTTTTCTGGTTTTTCTCGTTCCCAGCCTACTTTGGCTGGGAACGCATTTTTAGACTCGGTTTCTAAGAGTCAGGAATTACTTATTTCGAGACAGAGGCGAGAATGCTTTCCATCTCAGAAAGCTCGATCGCCCCGGAGAAAGTTTTGCCGTTCATAATAAAGAAGGGAGTGCCTTCAATGCCTAGTTGTTGAGCGAGTTGCACGTCTTTGGCAATGGCGGCTTCTGCAGCGGGGCTGTTGCGATCGGTGTTAAATTTATCTAATTTTAGATTGAGCTTTTGGGCGATCGATGCGTACAATGGCTCGCCTAAATCTTTCTGCCCTTCAAACAAAGCGCTGTAATATTCCCAGAATTTGCCCTGCTGGCCCGCCGCCCAAGCTGCTTTAGCTGCTGGCAGCGCTTGAGGGTGAATAGAAGTCAAGGGAAAATGCTTGTAAGCTAAAGTAACTTTGTCCTGGTGCTTTGCCATAAACTGCTTGACAGTATCGTGAGCGCGCGCGCAAAACGGACATTGAAAGTCAGAGAATTCTAAAAGTACAATCTGCTGCGAAGCTGAACCCGTGGTGGGAGAATCCCCTATCGAAGATTTGGGATTAGTTTTCATCTCCTGCAAAAATGACTGCTGCGCTGCTTTGAGAGACTGCTGCTGTTGTTGCTGGTACGCTTGTACCGACTCTAAAATTGCTTGGGGATTTTCGCGGATCACCTGCAAGACTTGCTCTTTCAACTTGGGATCGACTGAATTGCCAGCCGTTGACTGTGCGGGGGAACAACCGATAAATACCAGGCAACCTGCCAGGAGTACAGCCAAGCAGAAGGCTTGCTGGCTGCGGAGTTTTCGCCAAATAGTGGATACGTTCATCTTTTTTTTCTGATTCACGGCAACACTTAATCCTACATTTAATTTTGCGGAGTGTCAGGTATACCGCTGTTGACTGCTGTGCAGTTCTTTTTATCTGTGACCAATATTTATTTAGTGGCGATCGGTAATTCGTAGTCGGTAATTGGGAAAGGTTGTGAATCACACGAACACCGACTAACCTAATAATTAAGATTTAAATAATGGGAATTTATTATAATATAATTTCGCCTCAACAATACTCCGGACACTTTTTAAAGAGGGAGGCGATCGCAATACCGCAGAGAAGTGAAAAAAGTGAGTGCAATCTGAACCCAAAATCAACATAAAAAAAGGGACTCTTTTAGGCTAAGCTATAAAAACACACAAGCTCAACAGATTGCCTTATGAAAATTATTGAATCCATAGTACAACAAATGTCGGATTAGTCAACCCCAAAAGAAGTTTTTAATCACTTTATTTTCAACTATTTTGCTGGCCTATGGCAAGGTCAACTTCACGAATCTCCGTCGTTATAGCAATCCTAAATCATTATCAAGACTGTGATACAATTATATGCAATACTTAATTATGACAAAAAAAAATGAATAACTTCCAACGTTCACAAAAAAAAATATGGAAAAAAAAATAAGCTGTTACGCATTTAAATTAGAAAATTGGGACAGGCTAGAAGCCCGTCCCACAAGAGTTTTATTGATTTTCGACACACAGTTTAAATGTAGAACAGCTTAGCCCAATTAGAAGATTTCATTAAAAGAAAAGCGATATCGATGCAAGAGAACTAAAACGAGCAATAGCTGTAAGGATGGGGCTTTCAGGTTAAATCTACCATGAAATCAGCAAAATATTAGGTGTAAGTAAGTTTTTCATTGGTTATTGGAAAAAACAATTTAAAACCAAAGGCATCGCCGGAATAAAACTAAGACATAAAGGTTCAAAAGGGTATTTAACATCTCGGCAAAATACTGAAGTAATCGAGTGGTTAAAGAATAAAGAATATTGGAACTTAGATGAGTTGGTTACTTATTTAGCTCAAGAATTTGGTGTGATATATAAATCAAAAGAGAGTTACTATCAACTTTTCGATCGGGCGAAAATAAGTTGGAAAAAAACTCAAAAAACTAATCCTAACTTTGATAAAGAACTGGTAACAAAAAAAACGGAAGAGATTAACGATATTTTATTCAAAAACAAAACAAGGCTGGTATAGAGTCTGGGGAAATAATAGTATTGTTTTTAGATGAATGTCATCTACTTCATGGTGATCTGACTGGTTATGTTTGGGGTTAATCAAAAATTAGAATTGCAGTCCCAATTACCAATGAAAAAGATAGACAAACTTATTTTGGCGCAGTCAATTATTAAAGCAAAGATTCCATGTTCAGAGCCATCCATCTGGTGATAAAAAATCCACAGTTAAATTCATAAAATACTTACGAAATAAATATAAAAATCGCAAGATTATCTGGATTTGGAATGGAGCTAGTTATCATAAATATGGAGAATTTAGAGAGTTTTTATTAGAACTAAATGGTGACAAAAAACCTGATAATTAGTCAATTACTTGTATTTTATTTGCTCCCAATGCTCCCCAACAGAATCCCGTTGAAGATATTTGGTTAAAAGTTAAAAACTTTTTAAAAAAGTATTGGTATTTATGTAGGTCTTTTAAGATTGTCAAATTTTTGTTTGAATTTTTTAAGCTGTTTAGCATTTAAACTGCGTATTTCAGAGCCTGAAACCCTTTACTGGCCTAGATAGCCTCTGAAATTTAAATGGTGAACAGCTTACTAAGGAACATAAATTTGATTTTCCCAAAATACGTCAATATACTTACACACAGAAAATTATTTAGGATTGCTCTAGATATAGAAAATCATTTATAGCAAAACCATTTGATTTGTAAACAATCGATTCAATCATCACAAGCATTTCAGGTTGTTCTACATTCACAACTCAAATAGACTTGCTATAGGATTGCTATATTCAATTACTGTAATTAAACTTCACTACATATTTATTACTACCGGATTGAGTTGAGGTTCCAGGTGGCGATTTTCATTTTTTGTTTGTTATATACTCTCTGATTACTGGCCCGATCGTAAAGTGCGATCGCCCGTTTTGTTTGACTGTTTCAACTAATGACCGTCGTCCTAAAGATTGCATGACTTTCAAGAGTTCGGGCGGTGATAGTTGCAGGTTTTCTGGTATTTTTGAGATGTCGGCAGGTTCGGGGGTATTGGCTAGCCATGCGATCGCCTGTTGTTCGGATGCGGTTAGGCGATCGAAATGCTGGTGCAGGAGTGATTCTAAGTCTCCTAAGAATAGGGTATCATAGGAGAGGAATTCGGAAACGCTACCGCCGAATAAGTCTTGAATCAATGTGGTAACTATATTTAACCATAAGGGATTGCCTCGGTAAAGGTCGATTAGTTCTGACCATTTCTCCGGTTCTGCTAATCCTTTTTCTCTGAATATTTCTTGTGCTTCCGGGCCTAAACCGTTGAGTTGCAGAGATTTGCAGGGGCGGTTTTCGCCTTCTAAGGCGGCGATTTCTCTGGGTTTTTCCCAACTCAGGAGGATTAAGCAACTGTTGTGGGATGATTCTGTTAGTTGTTTGAAGAATGTGCCGTAATTTTCATATCCAGGTTGGTAATTTCCTGCGAGTTGTTGGCTGCTGAAGATGGTTTGGATATCATCGAGGATGATCAGACAGCGGTGCGATCGTAAATATTCTAGTAGGGGCAATCCCCCCGTGGTTGCCCTTTCTTCAGGATAGGGGGCGGGCACGGAGGGGGCGGGCACGGAGGGGGCGGGCACGGAGGGGGCGGGCACGGGGGCACCGCCCCTACAGGATTTAATTAAGTCGGTTTGGAGTGATGCGAGGGGTGGAGAGTTGCGGAGACTTCGCCAGATGATGCGATCGAATTCGTGTTGAATTTGTGAGATTAGTTGGAGAGTAAGGGCGGTTTTGCCAATACCGGATAAGCCTAAGATGGTGATGAGGCGGGTGCGGCCTAAAATCCAGTTTTGGAGGGTGGTGAGTTCGGATGTGCGGTTATAGAATAGGTTGGGTTCTGGTGCGTCCGATAAGTCTAAATGTATTTTCCGTTCGGAATTGCTTGTTTTTTCGTTAAATTTATTCTTGTCTTGCGGTTCAGATTGTGAGACTTCTGGGGAGGGCAAACTTTCAGAAGAGAGGTTGCCAATATGGATACAGCCATTCCCGACGAGTGAGACAATATTAGAAGCTTGTAAATTTTCCAGTTTGGCTCTAAAATTTGCTTTAGATACTTGTTCCTTGCCTAATGCAACTGATAAAAGTTTCCATAATTTAAAGCCAACTTCTTTAACGTATTTCTCTGAACGGTTGTGATGCTGTGCAATTTCTTTATATTTCTGATTGTCCCAAGCACCGCGTAATATAGCTTTTTGCAGACTATCTAAATGTTTTCCCGTAGTAGTCAAAGCTAGATGGTCTACAAATTCTAAGGCTTCTTCAACGTCCATCGGTCAGGGAGATGCAAGGGGTTGACCTGATTGTAACCCAACTAAATATGACTTTTTCGCTAGCAACCAACTAAATGTGACTTTTTATGACCTAGTTGGGATGGAAAACAACTACTAAATATGACTTTATATGGCTTGACAAGCTTTGGCATTTAGGAAAGAATTTATACTTAAGACAACAAAACGTTTTGCTAAGCGCTACCGTTATCTACCTGTTATGACACAACCGAATATTTTGGAACTCGCGAAACAGGGAGATGCAAAGGCGATCGCGCTTCTGCTGAACCGCCAGCTACAAGCCAAGGGCATCACCGCCGCAGCTTCCCTTAAGGATGGGTGTTTACAGGTGATGCTGGAAGCGGCAGAAGCGCCTAGTCAGCAAGTCTTGGCCCCGTGGGTGAGTAAGTCGATCGCTGGTTTGGGGGCTGCATCGATTGAGAAAGTCAAGGTTTACGGGCGACAGACGGGCGCAAAAGTGCCGGCGTGGAGTCAAGAGTTTGAAGTGGCGGGGCTAAAGTTGCCTGTTACGGATGTTACAGAGGGGCGGACAAGTCCTAGTGAAAATACGGAGTCAAATCAGCTTAGTTTGAAGGAACGGGCTAAGCTTGGGGATGTGGAGGCGATCGCCAGTCTGTTAAATCTTCCGTTGCAAAACAAGGGGATTACGGCGACTGCGAGTTTGCAAGACGGTTGTTTGCAGGTGATGCTGGAGGGCGATCGGGTTCCTGATGAGGAGGTTTCTATCAGGGTTGTCCGCAGGGAGTTGACGAATTTGAAGGCGGGGGCGATCGCTTCTGTGAAGGTTTACGGGCAGCAGGCGGGTGAGGATTTTCCGGCTTGGAATCGAGAGTTTCAGCTAAAGGCAGAGGTTAGTTCAGATTCAAAAAAATTATCAACAGATAAATTTGCAAATTTGACTGATTCATTGACTCCGATTATTGATTTGCTTAAAGAACGAAAATTCAAAGAATTGTTAGACATCGGCCAAAATTATATTAATGAAAATCCAGAGCGTCAAAAACGTTTGATTATAGTAGGAGTTATTGTCTTAGCAACTCTAACCTTTAAAGGAATACCTTTTTTAGGTTTCAATCACAATATTAAAGGCTCACTAACACTCAAGGATGACTTCTTCGGTGGAGTGGGTCAGTTTTGTAATGGAAAAGGAGGTTACGGGGATATTAAAAGTGGTAGGCAGGTGCTAGTAAAAGATCATAAAGGAGAAACTATTGCGACTGGAGAGTTAGGCATAGGTAAAATAATATCTGATAACCACTGCCAATTTTCTATCGAAGTGAATGGTATAAGAAAAGCAGAGTTTTACACAATTCAGATCGGTAGGCGAGGCGATTTGACATATTCATATCAAGAGATGGAGGATAAAAACTGGGAGCTAAACGTGTCTTTGGGTGATTGATTTACTGGGAAGAAAAGGAGTGGTTTATGATTTTTGTAATTCCGTTTATTATGGGCGCTGCTGTTTTAGCTACTGCTGCGTATGGCGCTGTGAAAGGTACTGAAGGCTTTGGTAACATCAATCAAGCCAAGGAAATAGGAGAGCGAGCCCAATATCGACACGAGAAAGCAGTCAGCGATCTAACAGTAGACTGGGAAGCAGCCAACAGATTAGCAGAAGTTTACGGTCAACTGCAAATTCGTGTAAGGCATCGTACTATTGGGCGCTTTGTGGCTTTCATCGAACGCATTGGTCAGAAAGCTTCCCAAAGTGATATGAAATTTTTAGCTGGACTAGAAGGCATATCAATTCAGCACCTAAAAGAATACAAAACTGTCGCGCTGGAAGGTCAGGAAGTATTGCAAGGTGTGACTTCAGCCGCAGGGGCAGGCGCGGCTGCTGGTGCTACAGCAGTAGGCGTGGCGCAAACTTTTGGGACAGTTGCAGTTCCTCAATTTTTTGGCTTGTTTAGTACCAATGTAGCTGTTTCTCAACTCGGTATGTCTGGTGTGGCGGCGTGGTTAGGCGGTGGCAGCATGGCACTAGGTGGCGCTGTACTCGGAGGTATTGCACTTGGCCCTGCTTTAGCTGTTGGCGGTTTCCAAATTGCAGGTAAAGGTGAGGAAGCTTTAACGAAAGCACGTGAATACGAAGCTCAGGTTAACGTTGAAGTTGCCAAAATTGAAGAGGCTAGAGATTTCATCCGACAAGTCGAACGGCGAGTCAAAGAATTAGGCAAATTGGTGTCTGATTTAGACAATCGCGTTGCTCTACTTCTCAACGAACTTGAATCAAAACCCTTTGATCGAGTTCAAGATGCTGCTAAGTTTCAACAGGTAGCCCTACTGGTGAAAGCCCTTGTAGAAATTATGAAAACCCCTGTGTTAGACAGCCAAGGAAATCTGAATTCGGCCGTGGCGAATATTCAAGCAAAATACCGGAATCTGTGAGGAAATTAACAATGAGCAAAATGGCAGCGTTTGTTAGCTGTGGTGATGTCTTGCAGCAAGTTATTGCACATTACGCTGAGTACAAGCAAATCGCGGAACAAGAGCGGACAAAGCGTCGTGAAATTAAATCTTGGGAAAACGAAAGCCTAGCCAAGATTAAAGCTCAACGTGACTTGTTAATGGAGTACCTCGATCGCTCCTTTGATGAACGATCGAAAAATTTTCAGCAACTTTTCGATGTGGTCGATCGAGCAATAGCATCTGGTAATAATGAGCAACTGGGATTAGCATTAGATTCGATTACAGAGCTTGCTAAGTCTAGCCCGTTTAAAGAACTGGCTAATTTATCTTCTGTGCAGGCTGCTCTCGCCGATCCAAACCACGAGTGGAAGTTTTAATTAGCTAGCTGTTAAACGATTATTGATAAACTACAGTGGGGATTCCCCCACTCTAAAGGAGAGTAAATTATGGCTGACCTTGAAAACCTTCTAAACCAACTGCCAGAAATTGCCGAAGCAATGAAACTTACTATTGGCAATCCTAGCGAAATCAGACGTGAAATTGGGAAGATCGATAATCTTCTAAAGCGACTAAATACTATTGGCAAGGAACTTGAAGAAGTATTAAATAATGAGAGATTCAATAAAGGATTTTTGGGAGCGATACCTTGGTTAGGGGCGGTGGCGGGCTTGTTAATACCTGGTGGATTTTTAGTAGAGGGACTTGTCGCAGGGGGGAGCAAATTGCTTGCAGACAAATTGGGCGACCCAGATAAGGAAACGTCTCTTGCTGACTTAATAGAAAATGTTGAAAACTTAACTGAGTGGGGCGAGGGTCTAAAGAATATAGCAGAAAATATTTTAAATGATTCACAATTATTGATCAAGCTAGAATGGGAAAGGAAATCTCTAAGGGTCCCAGAAGAAGTAAGGCAAATTGATGAAAATTTAAGAATTCACATAGACTTTGATGAAGAGCAAAGTTTAAGGCAACAAGTTCAGCAAATAAAGGTAGCTCAAGAACAGCTAAAACAGGTTCAGCCTAAACTGGATAGTATCGTACACAATCTTGAACGTAATGTCGAGCCTATTGAGCGCATAAAAGCTTTTATATCTTACTTTGGGGAATCAGTGTTTGCGATAGAATGGTTTGATGAAGAGCATGGGCTTATTATATCTTATGATGGTCAAACTACAACATTAGGAATTATCTTGAATGAATGTGTATCTTTAAAAGAAAAAGCTAATGCTTTAATTGACCGGGCTAATAGGTTAAGAGGAGAGGCTGAACAATCTCTTAAGCACCTAGAAAAAGAACGCCGTCGCAAGGAACAAAAAAAACCTAGTCGTAAGCAAAGTGAAAGATCCACACAGACAGGAGAATCTCTAAATTCTATTGACCGTACCATGTCTTCAGAGCAAAGACGCGGGGGTAGAAGTGGCTGGATACTTATACTATCCACACTGACTCTAGCAGTTTTGGGTTTTGTCGGCTGGAAAACTACCTTTCAAATTTCACCGAGTCAGCAGACAATACCAAATTCGGGAATTCCTCTAAATGTTGGAGAGCAAAAAACAAATTCTGAAGCTTCACCCACCTTAACACCGACTCCTCAGCCAGACCCAACAGCAACAAATTTAGCAGCAGCTCAAAAACTAGCAATGGAAGCTGCCGTTATGACTCAAAATCCACCTCATCCACTAGAAAATTGGCAGCAAGTACAAGGGAAGTGGCAGGAATCAATCAACTTGTTAGAGGCAATTCCAGACAATTCGGCTGTTGCAACTCAAGCTCAAGAAAAGCTAAGTGTTTATCGAACTAACTATCAGGCGATTACTAATAGAATTGTCACTGAACAGAAAGCAGCCACTAATTTAGAAGCCGCCCAAAAACTAGCAGGGGAAGCTGCCCTCATGGTGAATAATCCACCTCATCCTAAAGAAGTGTGGCAGAATGCTCAATCAAAATTGCAGCAGGCGATCAACTTGTTAAGTTCTATTCCTCAAGGTACATTTGTGGAAGCTCAAGCTAAAGAAAAGCTTGCTGATTATCAGAACAACTACACGCTAATAAGCAACCGAATCAAAACTGAAGCTCCGTGATTTTATCCATATTACCAATTAAGTTTTAAATTACCAGAGATTAAGCCCAAATCCTAGCTGCTGATATCCTAGTTACTAGAAATCGCGATCGCCCTTACGTCCCAAATTGTCAAAAAGCGCGTGAAGCGCAGCTATCCCGTAGGGAATCGCCCTCACTTATATTATTTAGAGAAAACACGACCAGAATAATATTTTTTCATCGACTCTTGAGAAATAATCGCATGACAAGATTCATCTCTCAGCAAATCCCCTCTCGCTTCTAGCCAAGGCATTTCACTGCAAATCATTCGTTCCAAAGTTTCATCATCATACTCAAAATATGCCTCAGCAACTTCTTCGATAAATTGCCCAATTTTTTGGGGAAGTTTCGGTTGTTCGATTTTCTCTGTAATTGGTTCCCAACTAAATTGGCATTGGTACTTCTCTAATAAATCAGGAATAACCGGGCCGTGAATCCAGGCTTGAAAATCTGCATCAAATAGTGGCGTGCCGTAAACTCCTAAATACCAAGCTTGAGCGTAATACACGAGTTTTTGTAGCTTGTAGACGTTGATTGCTACATCAGTTTGCGCGGCTAACCAAATCAAAGCATTTGCAATATCTCGATCGCTGATTTTTTCCGAATTAGTTGCAACCGCAACAACTTTCAGTTGACCTTCGCCTATCTGTTCCAATAGTTCAGAAACTGACAAGTTAAATTCTCCGGCAATTTGCTCAACTCTTTGCCATACCGGAGAACTTACAGTTATTTGATATTCAGTTGTTATTGAGGTAGCTTGGGTCATGGCAGTTTTTAAAGCTGACTTAAATAATTGTAGCAAACAGTGCGGAATAATGACCTAATAGCGATCGCCCTTACATCCCAAATTGCCAAAAAGCGCGATCGCCCCTACATGAATTATTCAAACTAACTCCGACACACTCAGCCGCCCTTCTACGGGTTCATACTCATCCTCTAAAAGCCAATACTGCGCCTCATCATAACTCTGACTAGAAAACACAACTTTATAACCCTCAGCCGGATCGTATATCCGACAATTTCCCTCAGCGTCACTTAGTAACAAAAGCAGATAAGGCGGTGAAAGATTTGGATCTATCCATACCTCTGTAAATTCCCAGTTATTCTTCACTAAATCGGCTTCGAGGCGTAACGTGGTATCGGTTTTCTGCATCAACTTTTATCTCTCCGTAGTAAAGTAAAAGACGGCTACCATCCGGGTCAACTCTATAACCAATTGATTCAGCAAAAAACATACCATAACGATCGTAGCCCCGAATCGTACCTGTAAATTCTCCATCTTCTATTATGGCTTGAGCTACCTGATTCATAGTAGCCTCATCGTTAAAAATATGAGCAGCACGTCCTTTATTAAGCAGTCTTCTCATTTGTGGCGTGTCTGGCAAGTGTTTAGCAATGTGCCTGCTGTCAAGGGTGATTTGGCGATTAATTCCACTCATTAATTAATTACTGAGCATACAAGTATGATTAAATCATGCGATCGCCCTTACATCCCAAACTGTGAAAAAGCCTGTAGGCGTAACCAGCAGCCGACAATGGGGGCAGCATCGCTATGCCTTTAGCAAATCCCCATCAGTCAACAGTTGATACTAGGAAATATCGCTCTAAAAAATACTTGACAGTCAAAATCTGGCGGTGTATTATAGAAGTAGTGCAAAAAATGAAAAACATGAGACTAAAAAGTTGGGAGTCTCCCCGCAGCGAGGGTAGAAACTCCAAAGGTAAAGGCGGCTCAGCCAGAGCTCGGCAACTCAAAAAGCAACAGCAAACTCTGCGAAAACAGTTAAAAGCTCAACACGATCGACAAAACCACCAACAAAACCATCAAGGGAAGGAAACCCATAATTCCTTCCCTTTTTTTGTATCTTTCCGCTGCTCAATCCCGCTGAATGTTCGGACAAATCGTGCTAGTAATGCTCGCCTGCGAGGGTTGCTCTTGCCAGCAGTTGAGAATGCCTTGCAACTCCCCCTTCAAAGTTTCTAAGGCTGCAATTTGCACGGAAATTTCCTCTACCTTAGCCGTTAGATGCTGCTTCGCTTCAGAGCAAGGCAAGTCTCCCCGATCGCGAACCTGTAAAATATCCTTAATCTCCTGAAGGCTCAAACCCAGAGCCTGAGAGCGTTTAATAAACGCCAACCTATTAAATACCGTTTCGCCAAACAAGCGATAACCAGCGGGCGATCGCTTTACCGCAGGAGACAGCAAGCCCATCTCCTCATAGTAACGAACAGTTTTCACCGACAAACCACTACAGGCAGCTACAGAGCCAATTTTGTACAGTTTCTCGGCCACAGAAATATTCATAAACTCAGCATCCAAGATCGAAAGACTTTCTTGCCCGATCTTTTAGTGCCTCAGATCCAGGGAGTCGATCGGCACCTCACCCAGTCACCATTGCCCGGTAATCTTAATAAGGAGGATTTTTTTTAGACACATTAAGCACGGGCAACTGAGGTCTAGAAGACTGAGGAGGAAGATAGTATTCAGGAGCAGGTGCGGGTTGTTCGGCTCCAGAGCGGTAAAATTGCCACCAGCGGAGACCCATCGCCACCCCAGCCGTACCCAGTCCAAAAGCCAATAAAGAGCCACTCGCACCCATGCTGCCGATGGCTGCATCGACAATGCCCACTGTCACAACAAAGCTGGTAATTGGTTCTCTACGGTAAGCTGACCTCAAAAGTCGCGTCCACGAAGCATTCATTTGGTTTTACTCTGTTCTATATTTATTTACAAGCTCTAAAACTTAGAGTTGGCGGAACGATCGGGATTTTTAGCAAGGGAGACTAGCTTCACCTAAATTAATCTTCTCGCCTGTGGGGAATTGTACGGGAGCGAGGCAAAATTGCCAAGCTTGTCAAATCAAAATTCCACCCCATATATACCTCCAAAAGCCAGCGATTGCATTCGGGAACAGATCTCTCTCGACAGAGAAGTCGCTGGGCTTGTTTCTAATTAATATTTTAATCAATTCCCGAATTGGTCGCGGTCAGCAGAACTCACACCCCCTGCCGTTTGAGTCAAGACAAAGTGTAAGGCTGACCGCGCCATTGCTAAAATTAGTTGAGACCTAACCAGGACAGCAAGCCCTGGCCTGTGACATACTCGATAATTAAAGTTAGAGAAAAACCGATCATCGCGGCTCGACCGTTAAGGCGTTCCGCATAGCTGTTGAAGCCAAACTTAGGCTGTTCCAGTTTGGGAGTGACGGTGGGTTGTAGTTGTGTCATTGCTTTGGGTACCTGGCGATCGACGCTATTCAAATGTGAAATTCAATGTTAGTTACAAATCTTAAACATTGCTACTTCTATTATAAAGAGGGTTAACCGCCGTCAACCGTCCCGGAAGAGAAAAAACTGCCACCAACTAATGCCAATTAATTATACCCGCTCAAAATATGACTAATCAGTTAGATAACGATAAGCTTCCTGTCGCCGTACAGCGAGTAGCCTTTGCCCTTCGTACAACAGGCTGGATTTGCTTCTGGGTACAGGTAGTGCTAGGGGTGGTAGCGGCGATCATTTTGCTCTTTGCCATCCCCTTCGCCCTCCCCAGGGCTAGCGCCGCTGCGGGTTCAACCAGTGCCGGCACCGGCGGCGGCGTATTTTTTGCCATTTGCGGGCTGGCCGTACTTGCTTACAGCGTATATCGCTCTTTCCGCTTCACCCGCTTGTCGAGACAACTGCGATCGCCCGCTAACGCTGTCCGTCCCAAAAAAGCAGACACGATCAAAGAGGTGCGGCTGGCACTGATGAGCAACTTGTCAGGAATGGTGCTGACGCTGATAGGCGCAGAAGCCATCAGCGGCACGCTTTTAGCCAAATCTCTAGCTCAGCCGCAAGCCTTGTTCGGTGCCGCAGTCGATGTGGGCCGATTTATTCAGCCCCTAGATATATTTGTGGTACTCGCCAATACTCACGCCACTGTTGCCCATTTTGTCGGGATTTTCGGGGCTCTGTGGTTGCTCGATCGCATCCACAAGCAATAGTTCTGGGGAATTGGGCATGGGGCATGGGGCATGGGGCATGAGCCTTCCCAGGGAATGGGGCATGGGGCATGAGCCTTCCCAGGGAATTGGCCCGCGCAGGGCATGGGCATGAGTGGGAATTGGTTATAAGTTATTGGTTATTAGTTATTGGTTATGCGTTATTGGTTATTTGTGAGGGCCTACTAATGCCCGATGCCCGATGCCCGATGCCCGATGCCCGATGCCCGATGCCCGATGCCCGATGCCCGATGCCCGATGCCCGATGCCCCACTCTCCCCCAACCTACATCCGGAATCACTGCCAACCTGTCGAAGAACGTACTCAGATACCTTCTACCAAGACAACATGAATATCATGGCACTGAAACCCGAGGCTTATTTTGGGGTGACAGATCACCCAACTATTGAAATTTCTCAAGAAAGTTTTCGTTCTGTCCTAGGTCAAATAGAAGCTGAACTCGTATGTAGCGACACCTATAGCCAAGCTCTAGCTAGCTTGCAAACAATGTTGGGTGAAGCAGCCTCCGCTGCCGAAATTTTAATTAGAGCAGTTAGCAGAGAAGCCGTCAAGCTCGCATTCGATCGATTTCCCAAACAAAACAAAATTGAACCGCAAGTAGCCCCAGAGAGTTTTACTGCTGTAAGTCCCGCCATTGAGACGGTGACAGAAATTCAAGAATTGGAGCCACCAGTAGCTGTTCCTGTCTTCTATTGGCGCAGCGCTAGTGTGGAAGCGCCGCCCCAAACCGAGTCCGACACAGAAGAAAATTCCGATCGAGACACTGACACTTCTGAAGACAGCAAAGAAGCGCCCCAAGACGAAATTAAATTCGAGTCTGCTCCACCTGCAACTGTCACCGTCCCCGGAAAATCCTTCCCAGGGTTTGGTTTTCCCAAAAAGCCGAAAAAACTCACCAGGGAAGAAGAAGCAGCAATAGCAGTTCAACAGCGAGAAGAGTGCCTGCGGGAGTTGGGTGGAGAATTGCGTAAGGGACGGCAAATTCGCTCCTTATCTCTGCTGCAACTCCACAGTCAAACTCTTGTGCCGGTTCACCACATCGAATCGATCGAAAATGGGGAAATCGACAAACTGCCCCAAGATATTTACGTTAGAGGTTTTATCCGCAGACTGGGCGACGCCTTGGGACTAGACGGCAGCGCTATGGCGAATGCTTTGCCCAAACCCGCTCCGAGTCCAATTCCCAGTATGTATGTGTCTGTTTCCGATTCCGACTCAGGCGAAGGCTTTCAAATGCGTCCGGTGCATTTGTACATCGGCTACACCGCTTTGATGGCTGGGGCTGTAGGGGGTTTGGGTTGGCTGTCGCAGCAACCCGTGGTGCCAGGAGCACAGGCAGTACCTCAACCGCAGGTGACACCGCCAGCCTCAGTTGCACCGGCTCAGAAGACCCCAGAAAAAGCACCTCAACCGGGCTTGAAGAAGTCTAATAACGGGGGATTGAGGATGGGGGCTGACATGGCCCCGCCGGAGGTGATTTTTGGTTAGTGTGTGTCGGGCGATCGATCGTCCGACCACTCTCTTGGTGCAGGTGAACTCGGAAACCTGGTTTCCGAATTCACCTCCATACGCATACTTGCTTGAAGAAATAAGTCCAGGAGAGCAATTACGGTTGAGATTTTAGTTCAATCCCCCACCTTCATCCATCTGTAGAGTCAATTCTAAAATCTAAAATCTAAAATCTAAAATCTAAAATCTAAAATCTAAAATCTAAAATCTAAAATCTAAAATCGCCAGCCCGTGTACCCAAAGTGATTTTTCAACTGCATCAGGAAACCCGATATGTGCGATAAACTATCTATTTGACCACTCCTAAAAGAGGTTTCCGATAAGATGAGTTCCCCAGCCACCGCTGCTTTCTCCGATCTCGATCCGCTATCGACTCACTCGCCAACAGCCACGAGTTTGGCGGCACCAGACACTGCTTTGGTAACGGCGGCTCAACTGCCAAAAGCATCTTGGACAATAGAAGATAGTGAGAAACTCTACCGAATTCAAGGTTGGGGCGAACCGTATTTTTCGATCAATGCAGCCGGTCACGTTACAGTGTCTCCCAAGGGCGATCGCGGCGGTTCCCTCGACTTGTGCGAACTGGTAGACTCTCTCAAACAGCGAAATTTGGCTTTGCCCCTGCTGATTCGATTTTCTGATATTTTGGAAGACCGGATCGAGCGCTTAAATTCTTGTTTTGCCAGAGCGATCGCTCGGTACAATTACAAAAATGTCTATCGCGGTGTGTTTCCAGTCAAATGCAACCAGCACCGACAATTAATTCAAGATTTGGTGCGTTTCGGTCAACCCCATCACTTCGGACTGGAAGCCGGCTCGAAACCGGAATTAATGATAGCTTTGGCGACCTTAAAAACCCCAGGCGCTTTGTTAATTTGCAACGGTTACAAAGATCGCGAATACATCGAAACTGCTATTTTGGCGCAGCGGCTAGGCCAAACTTCCGTAATTGTGCTGGAGCAAATTGAGGAAGTAGAACTCGCTATCGCCGCGAGCAAAGCATTAGGAATTAAACCGATTTTGGGAGTGCGAGCAAAACTCACTACCAAAGGCGTTGGCCGCTGGGGAGGCTCCACGGGCGATCGGGCAAAATTTGGCTTGACAATTCCTGAAATTATCCGCGCAGTCGGCGAACTAGAAAAAGCTGGAATGCTCGATTGTTTGCAGTTACTGCACTTTCACATCGGCTCTCAAATTTCCTCAATTAGCGTCATCAAAGACGCCATTCGAGAAGCCAGCCACATTTATGTAGAATTAGCTAAATTGGGAGCTAATATGAACTACTTGGACGTAGGCGGCGGACTCGGCGTTGACTACGACGGCTCTAAAACAAACTTCCACGCTTCCAAAAACTACAATATGCAAAACTACGCTAACGACGTAGTAGCGGGAGTGAAAGATGCTTGCGACGAGCGGAAAATCCCGGTTCCCATTATCATTAGCGAAAGCGGGCGGGCGATCGCTTCTCATCAATCAGTGTTAGTTTTTGACGTACTCGGTACTAGCGATGTCCCCAGAGAAGTACCAGAACCAGTAGATGAAAACGCGCACCAAATTCCGCGAAATCTCTACGAAATTTACCAATCTATCAGTCCCGAAAATTACCAAGAAGTTTATCACGATGCTATCCAATTCAAGGAAGAAGCAGTCAGTTTATTTAACTTAGGCTATTTGGGAATGGCGGAACGGGCGAAAACCGAACAGTTGTACTGGGCTTGCTGCGATAAAATCCAGATGATCGCGCGGCAAAAAGAATATGTATCTGACGATTTGGAAGACTTAGAAAAGGTGATGGCGTCTATTTATTACATCAACTTATCTGTTTTCCAGTCAGTACCAGACAGTTGGGCAATTAACCAATTATTCCCAATTATGCCAATTAACCGACTCGACGAAGAACCAACTCAACGCGGTATTTTAGCTGATCTTACCTGCGACAGCGACGGCAAAATCGACCAATTCATCGATTTGCGAGATGTAAAGTCGGTTTTGGAACTGCATACTCTCAAACCAGGAGAACCGTACTATTTAGCGCTATTTTTGGGGGGTGCTTATCAAGAAATTATGGGCAACCTTCACAACTTATTCGGCGATGCAAATGCAGTTCATATTCAGCTAACACCTTCTGGCTATCATATCGAACACGTTGTGAAAGGAGACACTATGAAAGAAGTCCTCAGCTACGTACAGTATGATTCAGAAAATTTGGTTGAAAGCATCCGCCGTCAGACAGAAGCAGCTTTGCAGCAAAATAAAATTACTCTTTCCGAGGCCCAGCTTTTGCTGCAAAATTACGAGCGGAGTCTCAGCCAATATACTTATCTTCAGTCTTAAAATGTAGGGTGTAACTGAGATGTTCCACCACGGTCAATAAGCCTTTTATGAACAGGCTTTCCGGCCTGTTCACAAAGAGTAGATTTTATTGTGGAACAGACCGGAAAGCCTGTTCTTGAGAATGGTGGAAGATGTGAGGTACAACCTAAGCACATTACCAGAATTAAAAGCTGAGCTTATAAATGTAAAAGTAGGGTGCGCCTAGCGCACCTTACCTTGAGCAATTACCAATTATTCAGGACGGAGAATTTCTGCGATCGCCCGCCGCTCTTCTCCCTGCTGAGTTGGTAAAACTTGGCGAGCGTCAGTAATCAGCCAATCGAGAGCCGCCGCTTGCAAATCGATCGCAGCCCCGGTTTTATCAACGCAGTAGCGCCCGAACACCAGTTTGTCAACCAACCGCACCTCCGGCCCTAAACGAGAATACTCAAAAATCACGCTGTTTTCCACAGTGGCGCCACTGCAAAGCCAACAGTTTGGGCCAATCATTGTCGGGCCGACAATTTTTGCTCCATCCTCAATGATCGTCATTCCACCAATGTAAACAGGCCCAGTAATATCAACCTTATCCCAGTTGACAGCTACATTCAAACCAGCGTAAATGCCGGGGCGCACTTCAATTCCCGGAATCGAAACATTTTTAACTTGTCCCAGCAGCACGCTCTGAATTGCCCGCCAATAGTCAGGAACTTTGCCGATATCCACCCACTCAAAGTCCATGCTAATCCCGTAAAAAGGTGCGCCTTCTGCTACTAGCTTGGGAAATAACTCTGAACCGATATCATATTCCTGACCCGAAGGGATGTATTTGAATATTTCCGGTTCAAAAATATAAATACCAGTGTTAATGTCGGTACTCAGAGCTTCTTCTACAGAAGGTTTTTCTTGGAAAGCTTTAACTTTGCCAGACTCGTCTGTTACCACCACTCCGTAACTGGGAACCTCTTCGCGGGGAACCGATTTCATAACAATAGTAGCGATCGCCCCTTTTTCTCGATGCCACTTCACAGCAGCAGTCAAGTCCAAGTCAATCAAAGCGTCCCCGCACAGCACCACAAAAGTATCATCAAAAAACGGGGAGAAGTCCTGAATCCGCTTCATGCCACCAGCAGAACCCAGAGCTTCTCCAATAAGTTCTCCCTCCTTAATTCTCCCCTCAAAAGAATAGGCAATTTGTACCCCAAACTTTTGACCGTCACGGAAATAGTTTTCAATCACATCTGCCAAGTGGGAAACATTGACCATAATCTGGTCAAATCCGTGCTGTCGGAGCAATTCAACCAAAAACTCCATCACTGGCTTTTGCAGGATGGGAATCATCGGTTTGGGTATTGTCTGAGTAATGGGACGGACGCGAGTGCCTTTACCGGCCGCCAGAATCATCGCTTTCATTCTTAACTTCCTCAACCCTCTGTTAATTGATATAAACTCAACAATTAGATGCTAGCGGTTGCGATCGAATCGATCGAGCGCGGCAAAATCCTGACCTGTTTATAGGCGACATCGTACCAGGCTATCAATGACTCTTCCCTATTTGCTTGATTTAAGAAACCAGGAATCGGGAATCAGCAAAAACTTCGCACTCCCGCTGTCCGCATTCGAGACTCAGCAGCAGAATGTCGGCGAGCGAGGTTCTGTCTGGAATTTTAACCGACGCAGCGGCACAGTTATTAGTTTCGCTTCGCCCCATAACCTAATACCCTGCAAGCTCAAAGCGCGCGGATTTTGAGGTCTTGGTAAAACTCCTCTTGAAGCAACTCTACTTTAGACTGAGCCGATAGCAGCAACAACGCCCAAAAAATACCCACGCGGTCATGATTTGGCAAGTGAACTTCCCCAGTCGATACCGGGTGTTCTGGGTTGACAGGAGAGTGCAAATCGTTATGATGCCAGAGCTCTAGCAATTTGTCCAAGTCCAGCCAACCCTCGTCAATTTCCGCGCCCCGCTGAGCCAGAAACCGTTCGAGTTCACTAGCAGTTTCAACGAGATTTTCTTGGTGAGCTAGCTCAAAGATAGCCTGTGCCGCTTGCGATCGCATTTTTGAAGTAGGGCGGCGTCGGGGAGTAACTGTCTGCTCCATTGCTGCTTTCATTAGCTGCAACTGCTCAATCAGTTCTGGGAGAGTCACCGGGCGTTTTTGCGGTAGTTGAGCTACACCGCGACGGCGCAATTGTCGCTCTAAATGCTGCGGCAAGTGTCGCCCGCCTGAGTGTTCTGCGTCTTCTACTGCCGGCTCGTCGGCCGAGTCGGGATTCGCGGGGGGTTCGGAGAGGACGATACTTTCTGCTTTGAGCAACACCAGCATTGAAGCGTACAAAAACGCTTGGCCGGAGTGGGACAAATCGGAGAAATCCTTACTCTGATCGGCATCGCAGGCGTTCGTAAGCTTGCTCAGACATCGATCGAACACTTCAATTACCTTAACGTCCCAAGGATCAATTTCTCCCCGTTCGGCTAGGTCAATTAAAATTGCGATCCCCTCAGAAATCGTTTCTAACCCATCTTGGTCTCGGGAAACGGCCATTCGATTTTAGATTTTAGATTTTAGATTTTAGATTTTGCCTCTGGGAAAACGAGAGAGCATATCAAATTAAGTGGCGGTTATTTCAGCAGCTTTGGCATCAATGGCTGCTATTTCTAGACTTATCGGTTCAGCACTTTCTAACAAAGGTTGTTGCCCTTCTACTTCGGCTTTATAGCGTTCAAGATTTTGTTCTAATTCCTGAATCCGCTGCTCTTTTTCGCGAACTTGGCGAATCTCTTGGCGCAACGCGAGGGTTCGCTGCATTCTCGACCACAGACTGAACAGCCACGCTAGTGTTGCCCCTAATCCGGTCGCTACAATTAGTTCTACGCACAGCGGAGCTTTAACTTGGACGCCTTGGATAACTTGAATCGCAACTGGCTCTGTATTTTCGATGCTGAATAATACTAGAGCCAAGCAAATCAGAAAGATGAAGAAGAAATTTAGCGATCGCATTTTCTCTGTTCCTAATTCTCAATTCAGGTTAAGCAAATTATTTACCATTTGTCAACTTTTTTTGGCAGATCTTCTCAGTTTTTTTGATAAGATAAAATCGGGTTGATTGACCATACTATCCGGGGAGGGGCGGGTTTATGGGAGTTCTGAGAGTTGATTGAAGATATTGGTTAACCGCCCCTGCAGGAGATATCCTCTTTAGGTTTGACCGATGTTTTGGGGTTTCTTGCCGATTCCCAGTGCTGGCAATATTTGATATTTCAAAGCAATGCCCGCGGCTACAAACAAGGCAATAATCAGCGCCCCAATTCCTACCGGGCTGGGAATCCAGAATATCGCCTCCAAATAGTTAACTTCTCCGGGTTTGAGCTTCCAAACTAACTGTTTTCCTTGCTGATAGCTTTCGGGAACCAGCGCACCGGCGACTGTTTCAATACTTTCGGCGCCCCAAGGCGTGTTCAAGCTAAAGTCTAGCTCCAAAAGTCCCCCCGGACTCAGCAGCAGACTGCCATTAGAAGAAAGCAGAGAAAGAGAGCGCAAATCCAATTCCAAACTCAACCGATTTCGCAGCATTAATAACAAATTATTCTGCTTGACACTAAGGTGAGATTCAAACTTCGGCAAATCGGTTTCTAGCGGACTTGCCTCCCGATATTTTGTGGTTGGTGCGATCGGATTGTAAAATTGGTTGAACTTGTCTTGCAACTCGGCTCCATTATTGAAAGGAATCCTCACTAGAACTTCTGTGGGGGAAACCCGTTTAGTTTTTCCGTCCAGCAACCTCACCCGGCTTTCTACGCTTTTCAACCATTCTGCAACAGTTTCGCTGCTGAAGCTCGTCAACTTTTCCCCTAGTTTTATGTGCTGCACGATTTCGCCACGAGTTTGACTCTCAAAGTTGACCCCGACATCGTACTGAACGCATCCAGTCACTAGAGTTAAAAGGCAAAAAACCAAAGGTAAAAGAAAGAAAAAGCGCTTTTTCTTCTTCCCAGTTCCATCCTTGACATTTGGCTCTTTCATTATAAATTTTTCCCTATGTTTCCCTATTTGCATGAATTAGCAAAGCGTTGAATTGCCGACACTGTTTCTATGTTTGTTTAACTGGTTCCTAGGCTCTGCCTGGGAACCCATGTCCAGAGGCTTTGCCTCGCAAGCTTTCATCCAAACTCGAGGCAAAGCCTCATGATATGTATTACCAGGCAGAGCCTGGTAACGAGTAAAAACGCACTGAACTTATTGCCTCGAAGCTACACCCAACTGTTGAAACAGCATACTTGGCAAATAGGCTGCACCGCCTACCCATTCGGCTTCGCTGCTTAAATCTGCCAAATTTTTAAACGCTTCAAAAATGCTGCCTGCAACCATTGTATTCTTGACGCGACCCACAATTTTGCCTTTTTCTACTTTATAGCCTAAGTCCAAATTGACAGAAAATTCGCCAGCTAACTGATTGGACTGACCGGCACCTAAAACCTGCTCTACTATTAGACCTTCATCCATGCTAGCAATCAAGTCTTGAGTGGCGGTATTTCCTGGTGAAATGCAAAAGTTAGTCAAATCAGGGCCTGGGCGAGACAATCCGCCACGAAAACCGTTGCCGGTTGATTGTACACCGGCGCGAGCGGCCCACCTGCGATCCCAATAAAATCCGGTGACAGTACCTTTGTCTATCAAGATTTTGCGGGTGGTGGGTGTACCTTCATCGTCAAAGGGACAAGCAGAAGGGCCTAAAGTGGGGTCTTCAAAAAAGGTAAAGCGTTCGTCAAATAAGGTTTCGCCGATTTTGTCGGCTAGGGGAGAGGCTTTTTGAACTACTGCTTGACCTGAAAGGATGGTATCAAAGAGGCCGCCGAGGGTGCTAGCAGCGGCATTGGGGGTAAATAATACTGGGTAGGAACCGCTGGCGATGGTGGCTGAATGTTCGGCAAGGCGGTATTTTTCGAGGAGTAATTGGAGGATGCTGTTGGTGTCGAGGGGACGATCGCGCGCAACGTCGTAACTGTATGCTTGCATAAAATCTTCTCCCTTTACCAAATTTCCCGAGATCGAGCCGCTGACTATTTGGCTGCTTCTTTCGGCATACAAATCTCGCGTCGTGGCAATTTTCACGCGGCCACTGCGGACGTGGAAACCGACATCTACCATAATATCGGGATTGTAGGCGTGAACTTGCTCAATCAGGTTTTTGCCGTTTTCGACTAATTCTTGAGTTGTGGGCGGAGTGTAGGTGGTTTCCGGGCCTTTTAGGTGGAAGTTGGAGGCGAGTTCAAATTCTGCGGGGTCGCCGATTTCGGCTGTTTGAATCGCTGCATCGACTAAATCGTCTATCCGCGTTAAGTCTGTGGAACTGGCAAAACCTATTTTGCCGTTGTAAATCAGCCGGAGTGCGACACCTTGCAGTGCTTTGGTTTGCAGGGATTTGAGGCGATTGTTTTCAAATTCGATCGGGGTGTCTTGACTCGACAGGTAGTATACTTCAGCGGCATCCGCGCGTTGAGATGCCAATTTTAATATCTGTTCTATGGTTGAATCGCTCACAATAATCGCCTTTCTGGTTGGGTCTTTTTTTATTTTAGCAATTATCGCTATTCAACTTCTGACTCCTGCCTCATGCTCGATCATTAATCCGTGTATCCGTGTCAAAAGCACTGGTGGTGTCTTCCTTATTTCTTCATCCTAACCTGCGCTACATCCGTTACATCCGTTAAATAATCCGTTGCCGAACTTCCTTCTCCTCTAATTGTAATTCACACTGTTTAAAAACATAGTTAACTGCTGCAAACAGCCGATCTAAGTCCTGAATTGTATAGAAAATTTTATTTTGAGTAAACATTTCTAACTTGAGCTTGCCAAACTGCCACATTGCCCCATTAGAAACAATCCCAAAGATAGTTTGTTCTGGTTCATTGTTAAGTCGTTGCACGGCGATCATTTCTGCCAAACACTGCCCCCATCCTTCATCAAATGCGCTCTCTTTCTTGGCTTCAACTAATATGAAATAGGGCTTGTCAAAAACTACTGTGCCGAGGGGGGAGCGCTTCGCCAATATATAATCTGGAATTCCTGACAGATTCTCATTATAGACTAAGGTTTGGTGACTCCAGAGGAGAAAATTACTGCGATAATTTTTCCAAACTTCTTTTAATACAGGATAAATGATATTTTCACAAATGGCGATTTCCGAGTTGTCAAATACTCCCTCATTGAAAATCAATTCTAATTCATTCCTAAAAACGTCGCTGACTGCAAATTCTGTTTCGACAATGAAATTATCCCGCAGGCAATTAATTTGGAATTCTTTGGCGACTGCGCTGATACTTTTATAATTACTAAAAGGCATTGCTTAACTTCTCTCAGTAGGGGTGAGGTGCGCCGAGGCGCACCCTAGAGATAGAGTTTGTGCGAATGAAAAAATGATTAATAACTAAGAAATAAGCCGCCTAAAATTAGCCCGATCGCAATTAACGCCACCCAGATAAACGTATTATCTTTCGTATTAACCTGACTCAAATCTACAGGCTCTGGTACGACTGGCTTGGGTTTAGCGTACTTGATATCAGCGTTGGGATTAGCTTGAAAACTGATTGATTGATTTTCATCTAAAGCTGCCAAATCAGGGATTTTCACCATCCATTCAGGAGGGATAGTGAGTTTGGGAGCTTCGAGAATGAACAGCAAGCGCTTTGCTTGTTGGCGGGTTTCTTGGCGAGGATGGCGGGTGAGCTGGCGGCAAAGCTCGATCGCCCTTTCTGTGTTGCCAGAGGCTTCGTAGGCTGTCACTAGCCACATCTGCACCTCACCGCCCAACCGGGAATTTCGATCGACTAAACCGGTAGCTGTTTCTAAACTCTGCACAGCTTGAGCATACCGGCCACTCTCAAAAGCTACTTGCCCAGCTTGGTACTCAGTTTGAACAATTTCTAACTTTTCTGAAGTCACGAGCACCCACCCAATTCACAAATATTACTTCCCAAATTCCCCAAACGCTAGAATTCGCTGTTGTGTTGCGACATACCCGACTCGTTGTCGCGTTTGGAACCCAGCAAGTCTAAATGGTCTACCTTAATTACGGGCTTCGAGCGATTTGAACCGGTGTTGCGGTCTTGCCAGCGATCGAACTTCAAAGAGCCTGTTACGCCAATTAGAGAGCCTTTGCGAACGTAGTCAGCAGCAATCTGCGCTGTTTTGCCCCAGATTTCCAGATTGAACCAGTCTGGTTGATCGCTGTTCTTAGTTCTGCGGTTCACTGCCAGCGTCAAACTACACTTAACTGTACCCGACTCAAAATACTTAACGTCCGGGTCGCCGCCGACGCGGCCTACTAAAGTCACAACATTAAGACTCATAAACTTTTTTGGGAATGTGGTCGATCGGTGATGTAGTTAAACAGTCCACACGCGCATTAGCCTCCAAACTGAACTTGGAACAACGCTTATGAGGCTTCATCCTGATTGTACACCGAGTTAGGAGAACATATTGATGGTGGATGATTGGCAAGTCTGCGCTCAACCTGAGCTCGACAATGTACATTTCTGACTAGACTCAGGATGAAAAACGTAATAGAATCCACCTCGGTTACACTTTTGTAACAACATTATTGCACACAATAGTATTTTAGTTTTTGGGGGGGGTACGAATCAGTGGGTCTTCTCAATCGATTTTCGTTATCTAGAGATATGGGTATCGACCTCGGTACTGCTAACACGCTCGTTTATGTATCGGGCAAAGGTATTGTTCTGCAGGAACCTTCTGTAGTGGCGATCGACCAAGATTTAAAAATACCGCTGGCTGTTGGAGAAGAAGCAAAAAAAATGCTCGGCCGCACGCCAGGGAATGTCATAGCACTGCGCCCGCTTCGCGACGGGGTAATTGCAGACTTCGATACGGCGGAACTGATGCTCAAGACTTTTATCCGCAGAGTTCACGAAGGCCGAAGCTTAGTTTCGCCGCGGATAATTATTGGCATCCCCAGCGGTGTCACCGGAGTTGAGAGGCGTGCTGTCATTGAGGCGGCGACTCAGGCCGGTGCTAGAGAAGTACGGTTAATTGATGAACCCATCGCGGCGGCGATCGGGGCTGGACTGCCTGTTGCTGAGGCGACTGGCAATATGATTATAGATATAGGCGGAGGTACGACGGAAGTTGCGGTTTTGAGTTTGCAAGGTACGGTGATCAGTGAGTCTGTGCGGGTAGCCGGCG
Source organism: Microcoleus sp. w1-18aA5 (assembly GCF_036701705.1). Lineage (NCBI taxonomy): Bacteria > Bacillati > Cyanobacteriota > Cyanophyceae > Oscillatoriales > Microcoleaceae > Microcoleus > Microcoleus sp. w1-18aA5. The sequence continues at coordinate 62,851 of NZ_JAUPTE010000034.1, forward strand.
ACGAACTCAATGAGGCGATCGTCCAATACATGAAAAAAGTTCACAATTTGGTCATCGGCGAACGCACTGCTGAAGAAATTAAGATTCAGGTTGGTTCTGCATATCCAACTCCAGAGGATGACGATGTAATGATGGAAGTGCGGGGCTTGCACTTACTGTCTGGTTTGCCACGAACTGTTACTATCAAAGGCCCAGAAATTCGCGAAAGTATGTCGGAACCGCTTTCAGTAATTGTGGAAGCTGTCAAGCGTACTTTGGAACGCACCCCCCCGGAATTAGCAGCAGATATTATTGACAGGGGAATTATGCTGGCTGGTGGTGGCGCGCTGATGAAAGGTTTAGATACTCTGATCAGTCACGAAACAGGAATTGTCACTCACGTGGCAGCAGATCCGCTGTGCTGCGTGGTTTTGGGAACTGGTAGGGTATTGGAAAACAAACAGTTGGAACGGGTTTTCAGCGGGCAGTCGTCGCGTAATATGTAGTTAAACAATTTGGGATTGTGGATTTAGAAATACGGCTGCAATCTCAAATCTAAAATCCTGACTTAACAATTTTAGATTAGTGAAATTATGCTAAAAAATACATTCCGAAAGTGGTGGGATCTGCGGCTGCAAATTGCTCTTCTAGGTTTAGCTGTAACTGCCGCTTGGGGAGTTAGACAAACACAAGGTGCTGCAGTATTTGAAGTTTACAATTGGGTGACTCGTCCGTTTCACGCCAACGGCTCTGGGCAAGAGGAACTTATCTCGGCGCGCACTCAAGAATTGCAAGCGCAGTTATTAGAATTAGAAAATCAAAATCAGAAGCTAAAAGAGCTTTTAGGTTATGTTTCGGCTAAGAAACCAGCAGGGATTGTAGCTCCTATTGTCGGTCGCAGCGCCGACCACTGGTGGCAGCAAGTAACCTTGGGGCGCGGCAGTAACGATGGCATCAAAACAGATTTTACTGTGATGGGCCCCGGCGGTTTAGTAGGCAGGGTTGTCAGCGTTACTCCTAATACTAGCTTAGTGCTGTTAGTCAGCGACGCTACGAGTCAATTGGGTGTGGGAATTACCCGCAGTCGCCACATGGGTTTTATGCGCGGGAAAGGCGGAAATCAGGCTGTCATGGAGTTTTTTGAGAATGTTCCCAATGTCAAGCCTGGGGATGTGGTTTCAACTTCTTCTTACAGTCAGTTGTTCCCTCCTGGTTTGCCTGTGGGAAAAGTGGTTTCGGTGGATATGAATAAAACTCCGGCTCCGGAAGCTGTGGTTGAGTTTTCTGCACCGATGAATGCTCTGGAGTGGGCTGTGGTTTACCCGCACTCTAAGCAAGCCGAACCGAAGGATTCGCCGAGTCAATCTTCAGCAGCATCTGAGGGAGCACAGCAACAATGAAAGCTTTATCTCGGATGTCTTCGCGAGCGCGCCCATTTCTCAACTTCGCAGTTACATTTCTATCTGTGATGCTGTGCATACTGATATTGCCCACTCGGATGCCGGGAATGGAATTGCTGGGAATTGGACCGAACTGGCTGTTAATTTGGTTGGTAGCTTGGAGTATTAAGCGGAAACGTACAGTTTGGGGAGCTGCTAGCATGGGCTTGGTTTTGGGGTTTCTTCAAGATGCGATGACGGCTCCTCATCCCAGCCACGCTGTGAGTCTAGTTGTTGTAGGAGTCTTAACAGTTGTTTTACAGAAAACCTGGTCGATTCCGGCAGATATTGTTGAGAGAGATCCGATTCCGATCGCGTTAATTGTATTTGGGATGGCGGTGGTAGCGGAAACGGTGATGGGGCTGCAATTTTTTGCTATGGGCGATCGGGCTTTACTGGAAATTTGGAGCTATCACCAGCGAGTGGCTTTGTGTTCTGCTATTCTTAGCAGTCTTTGGGCTCCGGTGATTTATTTTCCGCTCAATCGCTTGTGGGAAATGACCAGGAATGTAGAAAAACCTTAGTCATTACTCATTACTCATTGGTCATCATTCATCAGTTAACAGTCAACAGTTAAGTGTAGTCATTCTACTATTAGTTGTTGACCAGAACCTAATAAGTGATGAACGGCAATAATCAAGTCGCTGAGAATTAAATTAGGCTGATGCTTTTGCAGTTGATAGCGACTGCGAATTCCGCAGGTAACGGCAATTGTAGGTATTCCCAATGCTTTTCCTGCGAGGATGTCTGCTTCTGTATCTCCGATCATCCAAGCCGAACCCAGCGATGACTCAAATTCTTCTGCCACTTCAGCCAACAATTCAGTTTTTAAGGCTGTATAGTTGTGATAGGCGGCATCCGCCATCTGAGTTCCGCGAATGCTGGTAAACAGTCTGGCTAAACCGTAATTTTGTAACAGTTGAACGGCTTGATTTCTCGGCCGCAGGGTGACTAAAATCAGCCGCACGCCGCGGGAGTGCAGAAGTCCGATCGCCCATTGCACCCCCGGCTGGATGCGATCTAAGTGCAACAAGTCTGGTTGATTGACAAGGTGACTCACGCATCCTAGAAAAACGTGAATTTCTTCTCCCGACAAGCCGGAACTTTTGGCTATTTCAGCATCGGGCACTCGGTTTTGTTTCATTTGCCAAAACTGCTGTTTGCTGAGGATTTGAAGGTTGAGGTTGATTCCCCGCTCGAGATAAGCTGCTTGAGTATCGGCCAATCCCTGTTGATAGGTGGCATAGTAGCGATCGGACACATCGACTATGGGCCCGTCTAAATCGCAAAATACCGTCATCCGGGGGGACGACTCAGCCTCTGATGGTAGCTTGTACTGAAGGTTTTCGGAGTCTTGGGCGACAGCAGTTAACATAAAACGTTAAGTAAATCTAGGGAGTTATACATTTCTTGACTGTAGCAAAAAATGTATAAGTTATAATACATAAATTTTAATGCTTTTATTAAAAAAACCTATGATTTTTTTGAGGATGGGGTTCAATAAAGGCGATCGAGCCTGCGCGTAGATAAATTCAAGGGAAAAAGTGATTTTTGTGGCTGTTAATATGTGCTTTAGCCATTAAAGTTTAGAATTAAGTTTTTAGTCTTGTGTAATTTACCCATGCTCAAACAAAGCGATTTTGTTAGGAATTCGGACACTAATCGAGTAGAGGTGCTGTCCGAAGCACTGCCTTACATTCAACACTTTGCCGGTCGCACCATAGTGGTCAAATATGGCGGTGCGGCGATGAAAGATAGCAATCTCAAAGACAAGGTGGTTCGAGATATTGTGCTGCTAGCTTGCGTGGGGATGCGTCCGGTTGTGGTTCACGGCGGCGGCCCGGAAATTAATATTTGGCTGGAAAAACTGGGAATTGAGCCGCAATTCAAGGATGGTTTGAGAGTGACTGATGCGGCGACAATGGAAGTTGTAGAAATGGTTTTAGTGGGGAAAGTAAATAAGGAAATTGTTTCCTTAATCAACCAAGCTGGCGGCAAAGCAGTAGGATTATGTGGCAAGGATGCCAATCTGATTCAAGCTCGTCCAGATGGCCGCGAGGGAATTGGATTTGTGGGTGAAGTCAGCGGGGTGAAAATCCAGATTTTGGAGTCTTTGGTGAACAGCGGTTATATTCCGGTGGTGTCGAGCGTGGCAGCGGATGAAAAAGGTCAATCTTACAACATTAATGCTGACACGGTGGCTGGGGAAATTGCGGCTGGTTTGGGAGCGGAAAAGTTGATTTTGATGACTGATACTGCGGGAATTTTAGAGGATTATCACAAGCCGGATAGTCTGATTGCTAAGTTAGATATTCAAGAAGCAAGAGAGTTGGTTGAGTCGGGAGTTGTCTCTGGGGGGATGATTCCGAAAGTTAATTGTTGTGTGCGGAGTTTGGCTCAGGGTGTGAAGGGTGCTCACATTATTGACGGTCGAATTCCTCATGCTTTGCTGCAAGAAATATTTACGGATGCGGGGATTGGGTCGATGATTGTGGCTTCTGAGTTTAGCAGCGCGAACTTAAGGCCGAAGTAATGTGTAAATCCTAGCGTGGGGAGGGCGGGTGCGTGAAAGGTGTAAACTCGCTGCGATTGCGTATATCCTAACCTGAAGTTCCCCCAGTAGGGGGAATGTTCAAATCTCACAAACCCTTGCACTACAAGGAACGATCGCCTTTTTACCCC
>NZ_JAUPTE010000035.1:0-63725 GCF_036701705.1 Microcoleus sp. w1-18aA5
TTTTTGAGCAACAGCTTGCCTTCTGCTAAAAGGCTGCTACTTTTAGCTGCACTGATTTTTTAGTCTAAACTACAGTTTTTGGACTGGCTAATTTTTAAATGCAAGTATTAAAAACCCGGTTTATTAAAGAAACCGGGTTTCTCATCTTTATCCAGCTACCACGAAATTCACCAACTTTCCAGGCACCACAATTACCTTTTTAATCTCCTTACCTTCCAGGTGGCGCTTGGCCAATTCCGACTCGCGAGCAAACTTTTCCAACGCAGCTTTATCAGCACCAGAAGGCACTTGAATTGTGCCGCGAGTCTTGCCCATAACTTGAATTACCAGCGTAATTTCATCGGTAATTAATGCAGATGGATCGACACTCGGCCAAGTTTGCGTATGCACCGATTCACTGTTACCAGTATTATGCCACAATTCATCAGCAATATGCGGCGCAAAAGGCGCTAACAAGCGAATCAAAGTGTTAATTCCTTCTGCATAAATTGGCGAATCTTTACATTTAGCATCATTCAAAGCATTGCTGAGTTTCATCATTTCAGAAACAGCAGTATTGAACTGATAATCACCCTCCAAATCTTCGCTCACTTCCTTAATGGCAGTGTGAATTGCCCGCCGCAAATCCTTCTCAGGTTTACTTAACACCTCTTTCTCCCCCCCTTGGCAAGGGGGGGCTGGGGGGGGTGAACCAAACTCTGTAACCACGCGCCAAACGCGATTTAAAAAGCGAAATTGCCCTTCCACATCGGCGTCGTCCCACTCCAAATCCTTCTCTGGCGGCGCTTTGAATAAAATAAACATCCGCGCCGTATCTACCCCATATTTGCTCATAACTTCCAAGGGGTCAACGCCATTGTATTTTGATTTAGACATCTTCTCGTAGAAGACTTCCAAAGCTTCGCCAGTTTGAGGATCTTTGGGATTTGCGGGGTCTATATCTACTGGGGGAACGTATTTGCCAGTAACGGGGTTTTTGTATGCCATTGCTTGCACCATGCCTTGAGTTAACAGGCGTTTAAATGGTTCGTCACAATTGATCAAACCCCGATCGCGCAAAACCTTGGTAAAGAACCGCGAATACAGTAAGTGCAAGATGGCGTGTTCGATGCCACCCACATATTGGTCTACAGGCATCCAATCATTTGTCTTCGTACTGTCGAAGACTTGCTCTTGATTTTGAGCATCGGGATAGCGCAAGAAATACCACGAAGAATCTATAAAAGTATCCATCGTATCTGTTTCTCGCTTCGCCGAAGTGCCGCAACTCGGACAAGGAACATTTACCCATTCTTCTATTTTGGCCAAGGGCGAACCTTTGCCCGTAAATTGTACATTCTCCGGCAACAAAACGGGCAAATCCGATGCGGGGACGGGGACTGTTCCGCAGGTGGGACAGTGAATTACGGGAATCGGAGCGCCCCAATAACGCTGTCTAGAAATTAACCAATCTCTCAAGCGGTATTGGATTCGGGCTTTGCCATAACCTGCATTTTCGGCATGGTGAATAATCGCTGCTTTGCCTTTAATTGAATCCATGCCGTTGAAGCTTTCGGAATTAATCATAATTCCTGGTTCTGTGTAAGCTTCGGTCAGCGGAACTTCATCATCATCTACAATTACTACTTTAATTGGCAGTTGATATTGATTGGCAAATTTGAAATCTCGCGTGTCGTGGGCGGGTACTCCCATAACTGCGCCGGTGCCGTATTCGTACAGCACATAATCGGCAATCCAAATGGGAATTTCTTCGCCGCTGAAAGGATTGATTGCTTTGCCGCCTGTGGGGATGCCGCGCTTTGGTTTGTCTTCGGCTGTGCGATCGATCTCGCTTTGGGCGGCGACTTCTTTGATGAAGGTTTCTACGGCGACTTTTCTGTCTGCGGTTGTCACGCGCTGAGTTAGTGGATGTTCCGGCGCTAAAACCAGGTAACTGACGCCGTAAACTGTATCGGGACGTGTGGTGAAAACGGCGATTTTTTCATCCATGCCGACAATCGGAAATTCTAAGTAAGCACCGACTGATTTGCCGATCCAGTTGGCTTGCATTAATTTGACTCTTTCTGGCCAATCTGGCAATTTGTCTAAGTCGTTTAATAACTGTTCGGCATAATCGGTAATTTTGAGGAACCACTGCCGCAATAATTTGCGCTCGACTTTGGCACCGGAACGCCAGGAACGACCTTCGTTATCTACTTGTTCGTTTGCTAAGACTGTTTGATCTATTGGGTCCCAATTAACTGCCGCTTCTTTTTGATATGCTAATCCTGCTTCTAAAAATTGCAAGAAAATCCATTGAGTCCACCGATAATAATCGGGAGAACAAGTTGTAACTTCTTTTGTCCAATCAAAGGAAATACCCAAACGTTGAAATAAGCCTTTCATTTGGGCGATGTTTTGATAAGTCCATTGTGCAGGAGGAATTCCTCGCTCAATGGCAGCATTTTCTGCGGGTAAACCAAAAGCGTCCCACCCCATCGGATTCAATACCCGATAGCCTTGCATTCGCTTGAGTCTGGCAATTACATCAATGATTGTGTAGTTGCGGACGTGTCCCATGTGCAGGTTTCCCGACGGGTAGGGGAACATGGATAAGGCATAAAATTTAGGCTTTTGGGTATCTTCTGGCATATGGTCTAAGTTTTGCTCAGCCCATGTCTGCTGCCATTTTTCTTCTATGGATTGGGGGTTATATCTGGAATCCACAACAATTGCTCCGTGTAGGATTTACTAATGTTTGCTTCAGTATTTTTACACATTCAAGGGGCCTCGATTCGGATTTTTCTGAGCTCCAAGGATTTTGGCTCCAATCTATGTATTATATATTGTAGTATATGTAATTTTAACTGGGGGGCGATCGACCAAATATCCCCGTTCGCCCTGAAAAAAGTAAATAACTGCAATCCCCAGAAACCCGATTTCTTTGACAAACCGGGTTTATTCTCCTGGTTCGAGCTTAGATGCTATCTGGATCGATGTTCAATTCGCGCAGTTTGGCGGCTAAACGTTCGGCTTTTTGAGCTTCTTGTTCGGCACGCTGCGAGGATTCTTCTGCGCGCAGAAATTGTCTTTCTGCACGCAGAAATTCTTGTTCGGCGCGCAGAAATTCTTGTTCCGCACGCCGTCGCTCTAATTCTCGCTGTTCATCTAATTCGGAATAGGAAAGAAACTTTTGTCCATCAGGTCGATAAATTTCTAACCCTTCCGATTCTAACTCAAACCGCACTCCCAATCTTGGACTTATCCAGCCCTCCATCGGTTCAATCACTTCTAACATTCCTTCAATTCTCTGCCAACCTGTTAACTCATTTTGTGCGGGATCATAAAGGTAATACTCCTCGACTCCGTAGCGATTGTAAAATGAAAATTTTTTGTTCATTTTTATTTGGCTGTCGCTGAAAGAGCGAATCTCAAACACGACTTGAGGAGGAATATTATCTTCACGAAATTGTAGATAAGAACGCCGATCGCCCTTTGGCCTCCCAAATACCACCATTACATCGGGCGCTTGAGAAATATCTGTTCTACCTTCAACCGGATACCACAGTAAATCGGCTGCTATAAATACGTTTGGGTCATCTTTCAACAGCGACTCGCAACCTTCTTTGATTGTGACAATTAATTTGTATTGAATTGTGCTATCTGCCATCGGTTGACCGTCGCTGTATGGATAAATAATTTCTTCGGTTGTGACTTGCATTGTGGTTGTCTCCGAGGAGTATCTCAGCTTAATTATACTATTGTTTGAAACCGCTATCAGCGCCGGAAATGGCACTGCTACTTTCCTACTAACAGAATATTTAAAATAGCGAGCAGCGGCGCTTCAAAGCTGCTTGTAAAAGAGTGTTGTACAGTTTTTCCTTAACAGTATAAGCTCCGAATCTTTCCAAGTGCGGATTGTTCATTTGAGCGTCGAAAAGTAGATAAGATCGATCGCGCAGTCTCTCCACTAACTTCACCATCGCCACCTTAGAACCCTCGGGAATTCGGTAAAACATCGACTCCCCAATAAACGCACCGCCGATCGACAATCCTAAAATACCGCCCGCCAATTCGTCCCCGCACCAAGTCTCGAAGCTGTAAGCCCAACCGGCCTCATACAAACCCCAGTAAATCTTCTTGAGCTCCTTAGAAATCCAAGTCGTTTCGCGATCGGCACAACCCTCAACCACCGCCCCAAAATCGCGGTTCACAGCCACCGAAAATCGATTTTGATTGATTTGGCGACGCAGGGATTTCGGATAGGTAAATCTTTCATCCAGGGGAATCAGCGCCCGCTGCCGACTCGAATACCACCCCAAACTTTCCTCGCCGTCATTTGCCATCAAGAAGTAGCCTTGGGCATATCCTTGTATAATTGTCGGTATATCATATTGCATATATTTATCAGTTGTCATTTCTCAGTTAACTTTTCAAAGTCAACATTAGCAATTAGGAATAATCATGTCTGAAACCATTGAACCTATTACCTTACCGCCCGCCAAAAACCCCGAACAAGAAGGCCAATGGCTGCAACAAACGCTGCTGGCTTGGCTAGACTCCGAGTTTATCCCAGAAGCAGCCAACCAGCAAATAGCTAAAAGAGCTGCCCAAATCTATGTCCGCCAGCGCATGGAAGGCGAAAATGACGTGGGCAGCCTCGTAATTGCGATCGTCACCGAAATGCAGGCCTATGATTTTTCTAAAAGCTTCTACGGCGAATTTGCGATCGCCAACGCCGTCAGCGACTTGTTACTCGAAAGTCTCGGCATCGATAAATGCTGCGGCCAGTGAAGCAAGAAGGAGGAAAATATAACTCATAAGTCTGAAACAAAAATCAACCCCAAACCTAATCCTGCCGATTAATTGTGAGTTTTTTTCTTCCTTCTTCCTTCTTCCTGACATCCGTTACATCCGTTACATCCGTCGAGCGAATCCGTTGCCGAACTTCCTTCTTCCTTCGTGCTACCAGCTAGACTTCACAACACCGGGCAAAAGACCTTCGTGAGCCATTTCTCGCATCATGTTGCGAGACAGTCCGAAGTCACGATAGTAACCTCTGGGCCGTCCAGTTGCCCAGCAGCGGTTCCGCAAGCGAGTCCGCGAACTGCTGCGGGGTAGCTGTTGTAGTTGGCGGTGAATCGCCATTTTGTCCATCTGATTGTTAGCTTGGTCAAACTGGTCTTTCAGGTCTTCCCGCTTGTCGGCGTACTTGTCTACGAGTCTTTGGCGCTTTTTCTCGCGCTCGACCATGCTCTTCTTAGCCATAATCTGTTGATATCCTTAGATTAATCACAATCTACTATTGTACTATATTTTGGTGATTTCAGATCGCTTTTATTTGAATTATTTCTTTTGTTAACAAGATTTTTAGCAACAGGCAAGATGCCTGTTCCACAATAACTCAACATTTTTGTGGAACAGGCATCTTGCCTGTACTTAACATTGGTGCAACACCAAACTATTAGCAAAAGGGTACAAATCTGGAATAACTCAACATTTTTGTGGAACAGGCATCTTGCCTGTACTTAACCTTGGTGCAACACCAAAATATTAGCAGAAGGACACAAATCTGCAAGTTCGCAAATATTGCAAGCCGGATTTCTCGCATTACAAACTGCCCTGCCGTGATAAACCAACCGAATCGACCAATTTTCCCAATCCGGCTGCGGCAACAATATCATCAAATCCCGCTCGATTCTTATAGGATCGGTATGTTCGGTCAATCCCAACCGCTGAGTCAAACGTTTGACGTGAGTGTCTACGGTCACGCCCATATTAATACCAAAAGCGTGGGCGAGAACGACATTAGCCGTTTTGCGGGCAACTCCGGGCAATTCTAACAGCAGTTCCATCCGCTGCGGCACTTGATTGTTAAATTTATTGACGATCGCCTGACAAGCACCTTTAATATTTTTAGACTTATTCCGGTAGAAACCCGTCGATCGCACCAGACGTTCCAATTCTTCTAAATCAGCATTTCCCAAAGCTACCGCATCGGGAAAACGCTCAAACAAAGCCGGCGTTACCAAATTTACTCGATCGTCCGTACACTGAGCAGAGAGAATCGTCGCCACCAGTAACTGCACGGGAGTTTCGTAGTTGAGAGTGCAAGGAGCTTCGGGATAGAGGCGTTTGAGGCGAATCAGAATTTCGAGCGATCGTTGTTTTAAACTTAACTTTTTAGTCATTAGTCATTAGTCATTAGTCATTAGTCATTAGTCATTAGTCATTAGTCATTTGTTATTTGTTATTTGTTATTTGTTTTTAAATGGTTCCCAGGCACGACCGGGGAACCCATAACCAGAGGCTCTGCCTCGCTTGCGTAGGAAAAAAAGAGAGGGAAAAATAGGAAAATAGGAAAACGGAAAAGTAGACATAAATCTTCCTTCTTCCTTCTTCCTGAAATCCGTTACATCCGTTACATCCGTTACAGAATCCGTTGCCGAACTTCCTTCTTCCTTCCTTCATTTACTATTGCATGAAATTTCGCAAATCAAACCCAGCCAAATTAGCAGTATCGCGAATAATCAAGAAAACTCCCAAACCCAGCAACAACACCAAACCAGTCTGCATGACATTTTCCTGAATGCGGTTCGGCAGAGGCTTGCCCCGCAGTCCTTCTATTAACAGAAAAGCTAGCTGGCCACCATCTAAAGCAGGTAAAGGCAAGATATTAATCACAGCCAAATTGACGCTAATTAGCACAGCATACTGAAACAAACTCGCAGCATCCGATTTGGCAATCCCTGCACCAATCGCCACAATCGCCACAGGCCCGGACAACTTGTCGGCAGTCTGGCTGAAATTGCTAAGTAACTGCCCGAAACCTTGAACCGTCAGCACCACAATCCGCTCAAATTCTTTGGCGGCCTTGCTAAACGCCTCTACAAATCCGGCCCTCTGCCGCACCACAGTGCCGTTAGAAGTTAGCTGTACGCCAATGCGACCTTTGCCGTCGGGCGACTCTTCAGGAGTTACTGTCACCAAAAATTTTTGTTCTTGGCGCTGAATTTCCAACGCTAGGGGTTGGTTGGGATGATCTTGGATTGCTGTGACCAATAATTTGATTGCTTCGCGGGAAGCGCCCAATTCCTTGCCGTCAACAGACAGAACAACGTCGCCCGATCGAATTCCGGCTTGTTTCGCCGCCGAACTGACTTCTGCGGCGACTTCCGGGACTTTAACTCCCGGTAGGTAGTTCATTTCTGCAGCGCCGACAGTGCTCAATTGCACCACCAGCAGAAAATAAGCAAAAATTAAGTTGGCAATTACCCCTGCACTAATGACGATCGCCCGATCGAGCACGGGGCGATTTTTGAGCAAATTCGGGTCATTTGGGGGAATTGTACTGTCTGGATCGTCATCCGGGAAACCCACGAAACCTCCCAGGGGAAAGGCGCGGAGGGCGTATTCAGTTTCCGGGCCTTGGTACTTCCAGAGGATGGGCCCGAAACCGATAGAGAAGCGGTTGACGTGGATGTGTTGAAGTCTCGCCGCCAAGAAGTGGCCGAGTTCGTGAACGACAATCAAGATACCTAAAACTGCGATCGCTGCCAAAACTGACATGAAGGATTCCACTAACACTTTTACTGGACTTTGATTTATTTTAATATCTTTTTAATATCGGTGGCTTCGGAGGGGCAATTTTCAGTCAAACTGGAAGGTGGTGTTTTTGTCGGAAGTCCCGGCTGCTGTGATCGACCCGACGCTGCCAAACCGATCGCGCGATCGTACCTGAGTTTACCTCTAAAACCCATTCCCATTACCAATTCCCTATTACAAATTACCCATTACCAATTCCCTGTTAGCCATTCGCCATTATGAAAGACACTTCTTTGAATATTATCGCTATTTCTATCTTTGCCATCACCGTTTCAATATTGTTGGGTCCCCTATTCAACTTGCCAGAAGCCGTACCTGCGATCGCCACGTTTTGCCTGTTGGGGCTAGCAACCCTTGACAGTTTCCAGTGGCAAGGTCAAGGCGGTACTATTTTATTAGATTGGCTGGGGGGAACTTCCAAACAAAAGCGCGATCGTATCCTTCACCACGAAGCCGGACACTTCCTAGTCGCGCACCTGTTGGGAATTCCCGTAACCAGCTACGCCCTCAACGCTTGGGAAGCATTTAAACAAGGTCAAACAGCCCAAGGCGGCGTCCGATTTGAAGACGAACAATTAGCATCTCAACTGCAAAACGGCACTCTTTCCTCCCAACTTTTAGACCAATACTGCACCGTGTGGATGGCCGGAATAGTCGCAGAAAAATTTGTTTACGGCAGCGCACAAGGAGGAGCAGAAGACCGCACAAAAATTAGCGCAATTTTAACACAACTGCGCCGTCCCATTTCCGAAATTCAACTAAAACAAAACTGGGGTTCGCTGCGAGCAAAAAACCTGATCGAAAGCCACAAATCAGCTTACGAAGCCCTAGTAGCAGCAATGAAAAAAAGAGCCACTGTTGCCGAATGCTGCGACATAATTCAGCAAAATTTATAGGAAAAAGATTACGGAATCTTGCCTAATAAACCCGGTTTCTATCTAGATTATAGATATTTTTTTGCATAAAAACCGAGTTTAACAGCGTATTATAGGGATTAAAAATTCATGTCAGAACCAAATATTTTCCCAACAACACTGCAAACAGCGAACCCAAATACAGAAAAATTGTTGTGGCTGTTCGGTTTTCGGATCGACCCCGGCACCGAAATACCAAATCTATATACTCTAATTGTCTATGGAGAACAAGAGCCGCCCTTAGTAGCCGGCGGTCAACTTGTATTTTTTACCCGTCCAGAACTAGCGATTAACGCTCTCCAATTGTGCAATATCGATGTCAGCGAACTGGGAAAGCCACCCACACAAATAGACGCTATTTGCGACATTGCAGAAACGCTATACTTGCTCGATGCCGAAGATTTTGACGAGTCAGCTACTATCCTCAACTGTTTGAACGCGCTTTTCGATTTAGTGAAAGCTACTTTAATACCGATGCCAACGGAATACAAGCGCATACTTTATGATTTTGCCGACCATTTGAATATTGAGGAAGAGTTTGCAAGTTTTTTAGATGCAGAAGATATTCAGCGATCGGAAATTGTCAATGCCATTTTGTGGTGTGTGGGAGCAATTACAGCTAAATCTAGAGTGCTGACCTAGCAATTTCAGAAAAACTAGAATGTTAATCGATAATAGATAATATCCCCAAAGGAAATTGTGCCATGACTGTAACAGATGTACGCTTGTGGACTGTAGAGGAATACCGCCGCATGACGGAAACTGGCATTCTCAATCCCGATGAACGAGTCGAATTAATTGACGGGCAAATTATTTCAATAAGTGCAAAAAATCCTCCCCACGCAGCAACTAATCTCTGTGCAGCCGACTATCTCAGAAATCTGCTGGCAGGACTTGCTTTAATTCGCATCCAAGACCCGGTTACTCTAAGTTATAATTCAGAACCAGAACCGGATATTGCTGTAGTGCAAATCGACCCTCGGCTTTACCAAGATTTTCATCCCGCACCCGACAATATTTTCTTATTAATAGAAATAGCTGACACGACTTTAGAAACAGACCGCAGGCGGAAAACACCGGCTTATGCTAAGGCGGGAATTACTGATTATTGGATACTGGATGTTAATACGCGGCAAGTTTATGTTTTTCGCGAACCGGGCGAGGCAAACTACGGACAAGAAACAGTATTTAATGAAGATGATGTTTTGTCAATGCTGGCTTTTCCAGAAATAGAAGTTCAGATTTCGCAACTGTTTCCTTAAGTAGCGGCAGGTTTTACCAAAAATAATTGCTTCAGACAAATAATCTGGTAAACCCGCCCCCACTAACCTATCAATATAAATTTTCAGGCTCGTCCCGATCGCTACAAAAAACTTAGTATTAAGGCGTAGCATGAGCTATACTCCTACTGGAAAGACTATGACAGCCAAAAAATCCCAAAATCAAAGTTTATGAGCAACACTTCCCCGCCTCAACCAGCCGCCAACAATCCTGCAAGACAAAAACTCAGTTTATCAACAAAATTAGCTTACGGTGCCGGCGACCTCGGCCCGGCAATTACCGCTAATGTTTTGGCATTTTACCTCCTAGTTTTCTTTACCAATGTCGCTGGTTTACCTGCTGGCTTAGCCAGTAATATTTTAGTAGTTGGCAAGGTTTGGGATGCCATAAATGACCCGATTGTGGGGGTTTTGAGCGATCGCACTTCTCATCCTTGGGGCCGCCGATATCCTTGGATAATATATGGTGGCATTCCCTTCGGCATATTCTTCTTATTGCAGTGGATTGTACCTAGCACGGATCACACAGTGTTATTTTGGTACTATGTTGCGATCAGCATTTTGTTCAACACCGCCTACACGGCTGTCAATCTTCCCTACACTGCCCTCACTCCAGAACTTACTCAAGACTACAACGAACGCACTAGCCTTAATAGTTTTCGATTTGCTTTCTCCATTGGCGGCAGCATCTTTTCATTAATCTTAGCTCTAATTATCTTTCGTGTATTTGAAAAGGACCCGAATCAACAATATTTAGTATTAGGTTCAATCTGTGCAGTTATCTCTGTCTTGCCTTTGTACTGGTGCGTTTTGGGAACTCGCAAGCACGTCGCAGCCCAACTATTAGAAAACGCAGATCTAGATAATTCTACATCCTTGCCACTGAAAGAACAGTTGCAGATTGCATTTAGCAATCGCCCTTTTTTGTACGTCATTGGAATTTATCTTTTTTCTTGGCTGGGAGTGCAATTAACTGCTACTATTATTCCCTACTTTGTTGTTAACTGGATGCAACAGCCACAGTATGTTTTTAGCTTGGTTGCGATCGCAGTTCAAGGCACTGCATTAATCATGCTATTTGTTTGGAGTAAAGTCAGCGAGAGATACGGCAAAAAAGCCGTATATTTTATGGGCATGAGTTTGTGGATTATTGCCCAAGCTGGACTGTTTTTCCTGCAACCAGGACAAGTATTGCAAATGTACGTATTAGCAGTCATGGCAGGTGTCGGAGTTTCCACGGCTTATCTCATACCTTGGTCGATGATACCGGATGTGATCGAACTCGACGAACTGCAAACAGGAGAAAGACGCGAAGGCGTTTTCTATTCGTTTATGGTACTGCTGCAAAAAATCGGATTGGCAGGGGGTTTGTGGTTGGTAGGCCAAGCATTAGAAGGAGCTGGATTTTTATCTACAGTTCCGGGACAGCCTGCACCCGTACAGCCAGAGTCTGCACTGTTTGCGATTCGAGTTGCGATCGGGCCGCTGCCGACAATTGCTTTAATTGCTGGCATGATTCTTACCTATTTTTATCCTATAACCCGCGAAGTTCATGCAGAAATATTGTTGAAACTGCGAGAAAGAAAAGCACAAAATCAGTAAGCGCTAATAAGGAGTTGTTGGTAATTAGTCAAATCAAAAAACAACAACTACCGATAGCTAATCTGATCAAGATCAATAGCAATCCTCCCACCCTGTGCGAACTCTTTTTTTTCTTTAACAATGTGTCATCTTCTTATGGCATTGGTTAATTTCCCAAAAAGCCCGTTGCGCGTTTACCGAAAGGATTGCTATAGCTTGCTCGGAGGGCGAATAAAAGCGATAGTTTTAGTAATAGCCCCGGAACCCAGAAACCTAGCTTTTTTAGGAAAATACATAAACCGCGCCGCGCCCTCCGCCCCGGTAGAAAAACCCCGAAGGCTGGAGTTGTTCGAGATGTCGATCGAGCTTGAGAACACAACTTATTAAATTTTATGTCTGTCGCGCACTATAGAGATGAGGTGGTGATATAATTACCACGGTTAACTAAGTATATACACTTAATAAGTCATCCAACTCCTCAAAAAGTTTATAATTAAAAGAAGAAACAGATTTTTCTCGGAAATTGATTGGATTAGTTGCCGTTCCAAAAAATCTGCTGACTGTGGCTAATTATATCGACATGGGAAATGCAAAATCTTTTAGCCGATCAGTTAGCGCATAAGTTAATAAGTGCTTCTGCCGTTGACTCTGAACCGAAAAATGACATAGAGGACAAATCAATACCAGCGCAAGCAGCGGCTGAGGTGTTACGGTCAATTGTAAAAGTTTGGTAAAGTTATGGAACCCCCTGTCGGGAAGCTGAGCGACACCTGAAAAAGTTTGCTTCGTCGCCCGGAAACCCGAAATACAAGCACAACGCAGCAGAGCCAAATGCAGTCTGATATAACTCTCCAGCAGTTGTAAAAGAACTTTTACTGCCGACCTAGCATAGGGATTTAGTTATTTTTGTATACTATGTGAAAGTAGTGAGAACTATTAGAAGGAAGTGGGCTCAACCAACCAATAATTTCGTGTGATATCCTTAAGCCAATGCTCAAAGTATCAACCCGAAGGCTCGCAGAAGAAAGCTGATTTTACCCACAAAATATCCAAGAGGTCAACATGGAAAGAGAACAGGACGCTCATATCGTACCCATTAGCAACCAGAGCCGACAGGTGCAGCAATTTTCCGTTGACGAGGGAGAAGATTTAAGCGCGCAGCCTCAGAAAGGATTGAATGTAAAGCCGTTGTTGAGGACTTTTCAGCGACAAGCCCTAATCATTATTGGGATTATAAGTCTAGTTGGCGCTGGAGCTGTTTATCAGATCAAGGGAGGCAAGAAAACATATCAAGGCGATTTTCGGATGCTAGTGGAACCCGTGACAACGGAGGCCAGAATTGCTGATCCCTCTGCCCTAGCCAATCGCGGCGAGGGGGGGGCGGTGCCTAATCGAGATTTTTTTAGTTTGGACTACGCAACTCAACTTGAAATTCTCAAGAGTCCTCAGATGCTGTCGGCTATTGTTAAACAAGTCCAAAAACGATATCCAAAAGTTACCGAAAAAATTCTTGAAAAAGAATTAATCGTTTTGCGGATAGGAGAAGATGAGAGGACGCTGACTAAAATTTTGGAAGTTCGCTTCATGGAGAATGATACTAATTTAGTTGAGTTCGTTTTACAAGAAACTAAAAAGAAATATTTAAAGTACAGTCTTGATGAACGCAAGACTCGCATTGGTGAAGGTGTAAAATTTATTGAAGACCAGCTTCCGGGACTCAATAAGCGCGTAAACAGCCTGAAATCGGAGTTACAGGTGATACAGGAGAAGCAAAAGATTACCAATCCTCAAGAACAAGGCGCGCAATTAATCCAGCAAGTTCGTACCGTAGAAACTTTAGAGTTAGAAACTCAAAGGCTACTGCAAGAACAGAAAACGCTGTACGCTAACTTGCAAAAACAATTAGATTTTACACCAAATGAAGCTATTGCCGCTTCAGCTTTAAGCGAAGAGCCTCAATATAAAGAGTTGCTGACCAAGGTTAAGGAAGTAGAAGGTCAGATTGCTGTAGAAACAGCTCGTTTTAAATCTGCTAACCCTATAGTGGAAGCTTTAGAGCGCAAGCGGGCAAATTTAGTAGCTTTGCTCAACCAGCAAACTGATCGAATTTTGGGGCAAAATTTAGTCGGCACCCAAGCTAATTCTAAAGTTCAAAATTTTCAAAATTCTATTCGCATAGGCTTGATTAAACAATTGGTTGATACTGCTAACCAAGTTGAAGTCTTAGAAGCTCGCCTTCAGGCAATCACTCAAACTAAAAACAATTTAAACAGGCAAGCAACAGAATTCCCCACCATAGCCCGCCGCTACAACGAACTGCAACAGCAATTAGAAGTAGCCGCCCGCACCCGCGATCAACTTTTAAGCCAGCGGGAAACTCTGCGCGTCCAAGCAGCTCAAAGCCAAGTACCTTGGGAAATAATTTCTGAACCACGGATACCGCGAGATGAGAAGGGCAACCTGATACCAGTTCCATCGAAAGCTAAAAATAAATTAATGATGGCAGTTATTGGAGCGCTAGTTTTGGGTCTGGGAGCTGCTATCCTCATTGAAAAGTTCCGCAATATTTTCTACTGTGCTGATGACGTTAAAGATGCGGTTGATGCGCCTTTATTGGGAGCAATTCCTCTGGACAAAAATGCTAGAAAATTGCCGCCTTCTATTGCTAATGCCTATGCTTATATTGAAGGAAAAGAGGGTAATAAGAAAATTGCTGCGGAATTTATAGAAGCTTTTGACTCTCTTTATACTAATATCCGCTTTCTTTCTTCAAATCGAACGATTAGCTCTGTGGCAATTGGTTCGGCTACAGTTGGCGAAGGCAAATCTACCGTTGCTTTAAACTTAGCTCACGTGGCAGCGCTGGCGGGTCAGCGAGTGCTGTTAGTAGACGCTAATTTGCATTCCCCCAGCCTGCACTTGCTGTTGGAACTGCCTAATGTCAAGGGATTGAGCAACTTGCTCGACCATAAAAACGAACCCAATGAAATTATCCAACGATCGCATCTAGCAGATAATCTTTTTGTATTAACTGCAGGTCTCCCGAATCCTGGTACTGCCAGACGGCTGGCATCATCTCAGATGCAGTATTTAATGGAAGAACTTCAGGCAAAATTTGACTTAGTTATCTACGATACGCCGCCGCTCGTTGACAGTAAAGATACGAATTTTTTAGCGGCGCGCACCGATGGCATACTGATGGTTGTAGCAATTCAGCAGGTTCCCTTTTCTGTAGTCAAAAAAGTTTTCAGTCAATTAGAAAATTTTGGCATACCATGCTTGGGCACAGTTGCGAATCATGCCCCTAAACGCAAGAAGTATCCAGCATCGAGATCATCAGTTGTTGAAGATAAAAATGAATATTTGAATTTGACGCCAGCACCGTCTCGTATTCAAAAACTAGCTCCTAAAAAAGAGTGACACCCAACAAAGATGACCCCAAAAAAAAGGATACAAGCCTCCGATAGTAGTCATGGAACTCCCAAAATCTTAGACTCTTGTTCAATCTCCCAGATTTGTCTGTGGAGTAAATCGAAAATCTAAAATCGTTGGACTGAGCGCGACTTGACGCTCGCGCTCGCCGAACCTCTTAGGCCGAAGTCTAAAATCTAAAATCTAAAATCTAAAATCTAAAATTGACTCAGGGCGGACTAATTTCCATCTGGGTTGGTAGGAAATGTGACGATAAAATTAGTCCAGCCATTGCTGCTTTCAACCTCAATTTTTCCCTGCAACTGTTCCACAAGTTTTTGAACCAAAGCTAAACCCAAACCTGTACCTCCTTGTTTCCAAGGATCGGCGTTGGGAACTCGATAAAATTTCTCAAAAATTCGAGGCAATTCCTCTATGGAGATGGACGATTGATTGCGGAGTGTAAATTGGATTTCTGAAGCCATAGCACTTGCTTGTCGCGAATTTTTCCTTTGTCCTCTTTGTTCACCGTCTCCGTTTTTGCACTCGACTTTCAGAGAAATTTCGCCGTCATTGGCAGTATATTTGCAGGCATTGTTGAGGAGCTCGGCTAAAATTCGTCCCAAACTAGCGCGGTTGGAACTGATCGTGGGGAGGTGACGAGCGCACTCTACTCGCAAATCCTGGTGGCGGTCGTGGGCCCGGGTGTAAAACGGGTCGATAATAGTAGGCAGCCAGACTTCTAAGTTTACTGGTTCGAGGTCGATCGGACAAGTTGCGGCTTCGAGCCGCTGCAAATCTAGCAAAGCATTAATCAAATCTGTTTCTCTAGTACATTCTGTTTCTAAAATTCCTAGATAAATCTGGCGTCGCTCTGGTGTGGGAGAAATTCTCAGCATATGAATAGCCATTTTTATATTAGCTAAAGGCGTCCGCAGTTCGTGAGAAACGGTGCTGAGGAATTCATCTTTGAGGACGTTTAAATGCTGGAGTTCGTGAACTTTTTGCTGTAATTCGGCGGTGCGTTCTTGGACTTGGCGTTCGAGGTCGGTGTTGAGATTTTGGACTTGCTGATAGAGTTGGGCTTGCTGAATGGCGATCGCGATTTGAGTTGCCAGTTGCAGCAGCAAATCCACTTCCGAAGGTTGCCACTGACGCGATTGGGAACACTGATGAACACACATCATTCCCCACAAATTGCCGTCTTGCAAAATTGGTACAATCAAATAAGCTTTGATTTGCGCTTGCTGGAACCGCGCATATTTTTCGGCGTTCAAACAGGCTTGGTCGAGGTCTGGAACCGCATAAATTTCCTGTTCGATCACGGAAGCAGATTCTTGCCAAATATTATCCGGCATGATTTCTCCCAAGATTGAAGGCCAATTTTCGGCAACGGATTCTGCCACTACAATGCCGTAATTGCTGGACTCTAAATGCAGGATTGCTACTCGGTCAGCTTGCAAAACTTGGCGGACTTCATCGACGCTGGCGTGGAGAATTTCTTCGAGGTTTAAGGATTGATGAATCCGCAAGGAAATGTGAGTTAACAGCCGATCGCGCTGCAATTGTTCGTGGAGTTTTGCAGTCCGTTCCCGCACCTGCTGTTCCAGTTTGGCGTTGCGGCTTTGCAATAGTTCCACTTTTTCGGCTTGCAATTGATAAACCGACTGCTGCAACTGTTTGACAACTCGGTACATTTCCGTGGGGTCGAGGACTCTGAGCAAGCTGGTCTGAGTAATAATTCCCAACAGTTCTCCGCGCCCCCCGCACACGACCAACCGCTGCACTTGTTGCTGCTCCATTTCTTTGTGCGCCGTCCATAGGGAATCGGAAGGTTGAAGAAATTGCAGGGGAGTTCTCATGACTTTTTGAGCTGGGGTTTGCTCGAAATTTAGTTCGAGAAACTGTGCCTGCACAAGGTCATATTCGGTAATAATTCCCAGGGGTTGGTGAAAGGAATAGTGAAAAATGGAGGTATAGTCATCTTTGGGCTTCTCCATTGTTAATTCTTTGTTTTTTGTAATCACTACACAACTGACTTGATGCTCTGACATCAGTTCGGTTATGCTCAGCAGTGAGGCGGTGTGGGGCGCTGTAATTGGCGTAGTCATTAATTCTGCTACCCGCCGCAATTTAAGAATGTTTGAAGGCTGCAATACTTGGCGAATTCTTTCCCGTGTCAGCACTCCTACCAAGTGGCGAAATTGATTGACGATCGGCAAATAGCGAATCTTGTGCTGGCGAAATAAGGATAAAGCGGTAAACACGTCTTGGTCATCGGATTCTGTGAGGGATACCGACACCGGGGACATCACTTCGGAAATTGGTATTTTGTGCAGGGCTACTTTGTGCTGGCTGTCTATTTTGCCAGAAGCTATCAGCCTCACTAGGTCGGCGGGTGTTAATATGCCGATTAACAGCCCGCGGCTGGGGTTTTCGGATAAGTTGCCTGTGGTAATAGTCTGCTGGTTCTGCACGACGAAAACGCACCGGGCCCGCATCTTTTCCGGCGCCGATGTTTCGGTTATCGCCCCCCGGTCTGAGGGTACAGGTGTTTTGACTAGGGGACAACTGTTTTGCAACTGGCTCATCAGGGCGATCGCCACTGCTAAGGAAGTTTCTGGCCCGGCAGTGAGGGGGTAGCGATCGATCGCTTGTTCTAAGGCTGAGGAGTAAAAGGGCGGGTGGTAGAACGGCATAGTTGATCAGGTTGTCAGAGGGCGGCTAACTATCGGGCAAAGCCTTAGGGAACGGCAGAAACACCTCGCCTGTGCTTGGGATTTAAATAATAAACTTTCTCATTGATTATTTCCAGGCAATCTGAGCTTTAGATTAATCGTCTCACTAATCCGCAATCTTACTCATCTCAAATACGCAGGGCGGTTTTTACTGCCTGCTTTTCCCCTGAGACTCCCCTATAATCAAAATAACCCGAATGTAAAGTTTTACTACAAGATTTATCCATAATGACAACTTTAAGCTTAGAGCAAATTGCAGCCAAGTTAGAAAGCGAAAATTCCGCCGATCGAATGGTGGCTTTGGCCAACTTGCGGAATGTGCCTGCTGCAGAGGCGGTGCCTTTGATTAAAAAGGTGTTGAACGACGAAAGTTTGCAGGTGCGATCGATGGCTGTGTTTGCTCTTGGGGTAAAACCGACAGCAGAGTGCTATCCCATTCTAGTCAAATTGCTAGAAACAGACCCGGATTACGGCATTCGCGCTGACGCTGCGGGTGCTTTGGGCTATTTGGAAGATATCAGAGCTTTTGATTCTTTGGTGCGGGCTTTTTACGAAGATACTGAATGGCTGGTGCGCTTCAGTGCTGCTGTTTCTCTGGGAAATCTCAAAGATCCCCGAGCCCGCGATGTGCTGCTAAAAGCTCTCGACAGCGAGCAAGTGGTGATCCAGCAGGCGGCAATTTCGGCTTTGGGGGAAATTAAAGATCTTGGGGCGATCGATCGCATCCTCAATTTTGCTCAGTCGGAAGATTGGCTGATTCGCCAGAGGCTGGCTGAAGCTTTGGGCAATTTGCCGAGTGTTAAGAGCGTTTCGGCTTTGAAATACTTAGAAAAAGATAGCAATTCTCAAGTATCTCAAGCTGCAAAAATTTCTCTCGATCGTTTATCAAAAGCAGAAATGTGACATAAAAGTTTTAGTATGTTAAAAAACCCGGTTTATTCAATAAACCGGGTTAATCAGTATGTTAGCAATCTTAATAAAATTTATAGACTATTCAGTAAAACCAGAATGTATTATTTAAGCTGCGAGGCTAAATCGCAAGTTAAAATAGTTGTCGATCTCCTTTAACCGAAACTAACCATGAATCAAGCGCCCAATCCCTTTAACTCAAATCCCTCCAATCCGCTAGACCCCTTGGAGCAAGAAGTTGACGAGCAAGGTGAAGCATTGCCAAGACAGTACCACCCAGCTACTAAAAAAACTCTGCAAAAAGTCTTTATCATCCTGATAGTTGTTGGGGCAATCGTTGGGGGAATTCTATCTATAGGGGTGATTTCGCTGATGCAGAAAGCCGGACTCACTGATGTGCCGGCGCGGGTACAGAATCCGAAGTAATCAACTCCGAAGAATCTGTCGATTCTGAATGCACTGATTTTCTAGGATGAAGCTTGAGAAACTATGATGTTTTGTATGGATGTTTTCTAAATAATTGATGCTTAAAAATTCTACGGCTGCGCCCGATCGCATTTCACACCGACAGATTTCTGAAAAACTTGTCTCCGCAGGCTTTCACGCTCTTTCTGACCCCCTGCGGATTCAGATTTTGGAGTTGCTGCGAGAACAGGAGTTGTGCGTGTGCGAATTGTGCGATCGACTTTCTGTCCCTCAGCCTAAACTCTCTTTTCACCTCAAAGCCTTGAAGGATGCAGCTTTAGTCCGCAGCCGCCAAGAAGGCCGCTGGATTTACTACAGCCTCAATTTAGCTCAGTTTATCGCCCTCGAACAGTACCTAGCCGAATACCGCCGCTTCAGCCAAATCCTGCCGGCTCGTCCTTGTTCTGACGCGGGTTAACCCATCAATATTTCTTAATGTGTTTATGGGCTATTTGTCTTCCCTCATACTTGACATATCAAATTTTATTGATATGATTCCAGTGTACCCCTTAGTTATGGCATTGGGTGAGGTCAATGAACCCAGCAGAAAAGCCCAAAGTTTTCGCACTAAGTATAATTGCTGTGACCATAGGTGCGATCGGGCTTCTCAACTCCTGCGGACAAGTCCAGTCGCCAGAATCGCAAAGCATTAAAATTGACGGTTCCAGCACTGTGTATCCAATTACGGATGCGATCGCGAAAGAATATCAAAATACCAATCCCAAAAAAGCATCAATTACTGTTGATTTTTCCGGTACAGGTGGAGGGTTTAGAAAGTTTTGTGCTGGCGAAACTGACATCAGCAACGCCTCGCGACCCATCAACCCAGGGGAAATGGAAGCCTGCAACAAAGCTGGCATCCGCTACTACGAATTACCTGTCGCATTTGACGCTCTCACAGTAGTAGTCAATCCCAAAAATAGCTGGGCAAAAGACATTACTGTAGCCGAACTAAAAAAACTTTGGGAACCCGCCGCCCAAGGAAAAATTACCCGCTGGAATCAGATCCGACCCAGTTGGCCAAACCAACCCATCACCCTCTATGGTGCAGGTCAAGATTCCGGTACATTTGACTACTTCACAGAAGCAACAGTAGGTACTGCGAAAGCTAGTCGTACCGACTACACAGACAGTGAAGATGATAATGTTTTAGTCCAGGGAGTTATCAAAGACCCAAATGCCTTGGGTTACTTTGGCTTAAGCTATTACGAAGTCAATCAAACTCAATTAAAAGCATTAGGAATAGACAATGGTAAAGGGCCTGTTCTACCCAGCATTGAAACTGTAGAAAAAGCTCAATATCAACCCCTCGCTCGACCTCTTTTTATCTACGTCAGTTACACCGCTGCCCAAAATAAACCAGAGGTGGGCGAATTTGTGCAATTCTACATGAAAAAAGCACCAACTTTAGTCCAGTCGATCGGTTACATTCCACTACCAAGCGAAGGCTATCAACTGATTTACAAGAATTTCTACAATGGCAAAGTTGGGACTTTTTTCGAGGGCCAAGCTAAGTTTGACTTAACCATTGGAGAGTTATTACGAAAAGAGGCTAAATTTTGATTTTTTCTCATAAATTTTCACTTACCAGTTAACTAAAATGAACCATCCTCAAGCGACTAACTCACCTGTCCAAGCAGGAAGCAAGCTCAGTTTTTTTGAAAGATACCTCACCCTTTGGGTATTCCTTTGCATTTTAGCCGGTATTATTCTCGGTAGATTATTCCCCAGCGTCGCCGTCACCCTTGATGCTCTCAGCTTTTATCAGGTGTCAATTCCTATTGCCATTTGTCTATTTTTTATGATGTATCCCATCATGGTAAAAATTGACTTTACCCAAGCGGCTCATGCAGCGCGAACGCCCAAACCAGTGCTCTTAACATTGGTCGTCAACTGGCTCATCAAACCATTTACAATGGTAGCATTTTCTCAGTTTTTCTTAGGTTGGCTATTTCGCCCCCTCATTATTGGCACCGAAATAATTCGTGGCAGTGAAGTCTCCATCGCTAGTTCCTACATTGCGGGTACAATATTATTAGGAATTGCCCCCTGTACGGCGATGGTTTTAATGTGGGGATATCTCTCCTACGGCAATCAAGGACATACCCTCGTTATGGTTGCTGTTAATTCCCTAGCCATGCTGTTTTTATATGCACCATTAGGCAGATGGCTGTTAGCAGCAAATGATTTAGTTGTTCCTTGGCAGACAATAGTATTGTCTGTATTCATTTATGTCGGTTTGCCCTTAGCCGCCGGAATGTATAGCCGTTTCTGGATTTTCAAACATAAAGGGCGAGAATGGTTTGAACGAGAGTTTATGCAATATCTGAGTCCAGTTGCTACGGCTGCCCTTTTGATTACGCTAATTCTTTTGTTTGCCTTCAAAGGAGAGTTGATTGTTAACAATCCTCTGCACATTCTTTTAATTGCTGTGCCTCTGTTTATCCAGACCAACTTCATTTTCCTGATTTCTTATGTAGCAGCTTTAAAACTCAACCTGTGCTACGAAGATTCAGCACCGGCCGCCCTGATTGGGGCCAGCAATCATTTTGAGGTAGCGATTGCTACGGCTGTGATGCTGTTTGGCTTAAACTCAGGTGCAGCCTTGGCTACAGTTGTCGGTGTTTTAATTGAGGTTCCAGTAATGTTAATGTTGGTAGAATTCTGTAAGCGAACAGCATTTTGGTTTCCCCGCAAACCAGAAACTGCCTCGCTGCGAGACCCTCGTTGTCTTCCCAATTCCAATTGCTAGAATCTCATGAACGAATTTACTCATAAACCCCGAATTCTCTTTTTATACGGCTCGTTAAGAGAGCGTTCTTACAGCCGCTTGTTGGCTGAAGAATCGGCTCGAATTATTGAGGGTTTCGGTGCAGAAGTTAGGTTTTTTAATCCTCTAGAATTGCCGATTTACGGCAGCGTTCCCGATACGCATCCGAAGGTTCAGGAATTGCGGGAATTGAGCCTGTGGTCGGAGGGTCAAGTGTGGTCTAGTCCAGAAATGCACGGTAATATTACTGGCATTATGAAAAACCAAATTGACTGGATTCCTTTAAATATTGGGGCCGTCAGACCAACTCAAGGTCGAACTTTGGCGGTGATGCAAGTCAGTGGCGGTTCGCAGTCTTTTAATGCGGTGAATACTTTGAGAATTTTGGGCCGCTGGATGCGGATGTTTACGATTCCGAATCAGTCTTCGGTTGCGAAAGCTTATCAGGAATTTAATGAAGATGGAACGATGAAGGATTCGCCTTATCGCGATCGCGCGATCGACGTAATGGAGGAACTGTACAAGTTTACCTTGCTGTTGCGCGAGCAAACCGACTATTTGACCGATCGCTACAGCGAACGCAAGGAACAAGCCGCTAAAGAGGCGATCGCCATCGCAAATCGCGCCCTTGAAACATCTAACTAACAACTAATAACTCACAACCAACAAAAACCATGAAAAAAGTAATGTTCGTTTGCAAAAGAAACTCCTGCAGATCGCAAATGGCAGAAGGATTCGCTAAAACCATCGGAGCCGGCAAGATTGGAGTCACCAGTTCCGGTTTAGAATCAAGCAGAGTTCATCCGACAGCAATTCAAGTCATGTCAGAAATCGGCATTGACATCACCGATCAAACATCCAACCCATTAAGCGAATTCAATGCAGAAGACTACGACGCCGTAATTTCTCTGTGCGGCTGCGGCGTGAATTTACCCGAAGCGTGGGTATTGCGAGAAGTGTTTGAAGATTGGCAACTCGACGATCCCGACGGACAACCCATCGAAACTTTTCACCGCGTTCGAGATGAAATTAAAGCACGAGTTGAAACATTAGTTGACTCTCTCAAGTAAGATTAAGTAGACGGGCGGGCAGGATGCCCACCCCACAAGAAAATTAACTTTTGTGGAACAGGCATCTTGCCTGTTCTTAAGAATGGTGCAAGATGTGAGTTTCAATTAACTTTGTTGCCAATCATTCAAATTAGTCGCTGTCGCATCCACATAATTAGTGCTAAATTATGAGAGGCGTTCCCCCGGAACGCCTCTACATTCGTTGCGAGCAGAGACCAAAAGGTTAGCACATGATTCAGACCGCAGTCACGCCTTTCAAAAACAAAATTCACTCAGCTTTAACTAAAAAGCAGATTACAGTTTTACAAATAAATCTCGGCAAACGCTGCAACCTCGCTTGCACTCACTGCCACGTAGAAGCTAGCCCAACACGAACAGAAGAACTTTCCCCGGAAATTTGCGACCAATTAATTGAAATCATTAGCCGCTTTCCTCAAATTCAAACTGTTGACCTGACCGGCGGTGCTCCCGAAATGCTTTACGGTTTTAAACCGCTAGCGGAAGCTGCCAGGGCTGCAGGTAAAGAGGTAATTGTTCGTTCTAATTTGACGATTTACTTTGAAAAAGGTTTTGAAGATATTCCCGCATATTGCGCGCAGCACCAACTCAGAATTGTGGCGTCCCTTCCCTGCTACCAAGCTGACAATGTGGACAAAATGCGTGGCAACGGTGTTTTTGACAGTTCGATTCTGGCGCTGCAAAAGCTAAATCAGTTGGGATACGGGAAACACCCAAATTTAACTCTGGATTTGGTGTACAATCCACAAGTGCCCGCAACAGATAAATTTTCGCTAACACCGGAACAAGGTCAGTTAGAGCAAGATTACAAGGTTTATTTAGCCGAACATTTTGGGATTTGTTTTAATCAATTGTTCGCGATTACTAATTTGCCGGTGGGACGGACTAAGTTTCATTTGGAACATAAGAAACTTCACAAGCCTTATCTGGGGTTTTTGGAGGATAATTTTAATCCCGGTACTCTGGAACATTTAATGTGCCGCAACGAATTGTCGATCGACTATTTGGGCAATGTCTACGACTGCGATTTTAACCAAATGGAAAATCTGCCAGCGAAAACTGGCAGCGGGGAAAAGATAACTGTTGCTAAATTGCTCGCATCTGGCAGTTTAGATGTGATTCAAGAGGTGCAAACTGCTGCTTATTGTTACGGCTGTACGGCAGGTTGCGGTTCTAGCTGCGGCGGTACTTTGATTTAATTTAAGGGAAAAGTTGCGCTTTATTACAGAGTATTGCAGGGCTAAAGCGCAACTGCCAAGCTTAGGGTGTATGCAATGTAGACAGGGGAGTTTAAGCAATGAATGATTCGCGATCGCCCGATGAAAATCCGCCGCCATCAAATAGGTGGAAGCTGATTTTAGGGATTGGTTTAGCTGTGGCTTTGATTGCAGCAACTCAGTTTTTCAACTTTCAAGGAATTCTGAAAAATGCGCTGGAGTCGATCGCGAGTCTCGGCCCTTGGGGCCCGGCAGCTTTTATTCTAATTTACATTGTCGCAACGGTTCTATTTATCCCCGGTTCTTTGCTGACTCTTGGTTCTGGCGTTTTGTTTGGAGTCGTTGGCGGTTCGGTTTGTGTTTCCATCGGATCGGTTTTAGGCGCAACTTGCGCTTTTTTGGTAGGGCGGTATTTAACTCGCGACTGGGTTTCCAAACAGATAGAGGGCAATCAAAAATTTAAGGCGATCGACTCCGCAGTTGCTTCTGAAGGATGGAAAATTGTGCTGCTGACGCGACTTTCTCCCATTTTTCCGTTTAATTTGCTGAACTATGCTTTTGGAGTCACGCAGGTATCTTTAAAAGACTATTTTTTGGCATCTTGGATCGGCATGATTCCCGGAACAGTCATGTATGTTTATATCGGTTCCCTGGCCGGGAGTTTGGCTGCACTCGGATCTAGCGGGCGATCGCGCACTGCTGCTGAGTGGACTCTTTACGGCATTGGTTTGCTAGCAACGATCGCCCTCACCGTTTATGCAACCCGCTTGGCTAAAAAAGCTTTAGACGAAAAAATTTCCCCTTGAAACCACAGCACAAATCAGTAAAATTGTCAAGAGAGTTTTGCTCATACATTATAATACATTGGTAATCTAAAAAACTCCGTATTTTCTCTGTGTTATTTACAATTATTTTGTTATACAAACGAGATAGATATTAAAGATATCGTAAAGCACAAACCTCAAATAGGTAAATCGAAGGTCGAAATATAAAATTGATGCCAAAATAGAAGGCGAGTGCCCAACCATAAGAAAAATTGTTTGCAATCCGGAATGTAAGTCATATTATTTTAAATTTTAGATTTTAGATTTTAGATTGCGAATGACTGATGACTACGAGGGTTTGAATCTTGGCTACAGTTGCATTCTTTTCTTAAATTGTCTCACTACTTGCCTGATATTAAATCTGCCGAATGACGAAGACCGTTTGATGAAGTTGACTCTGAGGGAACATTTGATGATGCAAAACCCAGCAAATCAAGCCGGATCTGTGTCTGCGCCGCCGCCACAAACAAAAAAGCTGCGCCGCTTTTGGCAAAACATCAGCAATTCGACTCAATCGCGGTGGCAGCAAGCGCACAGTCTTTGGCAACACAGACGGCAGCGCCGCCATTTGCTGACCCTGCTAATTCTGGCCACCACCGCTTTAACCATTAGCACAACTGCTTGCATCAGCTATTTTTTTGTACGCGGACTAATCCTTGACAATTTAAAGCAAATAGCACTATTAAAACTAGAAAAAGGCACCGATGAAATCGACCGCTGGCTAAGCAGCCGCAAAGCAGAAATAGAAACCATTGCTTACGATCCTACGGTTGGCACTCTCAATTGGCAATTAGTCGAACCCCGGTTGCAAGGAGAAATATACAGATTAAAAGAGTATTTCATCCTGTCATTAACTCAATCGGACGGCTCATTTATCAACACTTTAGGCAACCGCGCGAACAGTAAAGACCGCCAACACTTTCAAAAAGCAATGGCCGGACAGCTCAACGTTTCCGACCCGCTGATAGGCCGCAGTACAAAAGTTTCTACGATTATTATTTCAGCTCCTATTTGGGCTTTACCCCCCGCTCCCAATCAAGTAATTGGAGTCCTATCGGGCAGCATTAAATTAGACCGAGTAACATCTGTCGCTAACAGCTTGCTGTACGGTTCCGATAGTTATGCTTTTGCGCTCAATTCACAAGGAGTGCCAATTGTTCATCCCAACAATAACTTAATCGGAAATATCGACCGGGAGGCCCCAAGCTTTTTACAGTCAAAAGACCCCGCACTCTCCACAATTGCGCGGCAGATGATTGACCGCCAGACGAACATCGAACTGGTAAAAATAGATAACAAATGGGTGTATGTGGCCTATGCTCCCCTCAAGGAAGTTAACTGGTCTATGGCTTTAGTAATTCCCCGCGAAAATATTGAATCCAAACTCCAAGCATTAAATTTGCTGACATCCGTAGTCGCCGGACTGCTCATCCCGGCAATGCTAGCAGCAATTTGGCTAATTTACTCCTCCGAAAATAATCGCGCTCAAGCGGAGCGAGAAGCCATGCTCAACCGGATTGCCGGACGCATTCGCGCTTCCCTGGAACTAGACAAAATTGTGCAAAGTACAGTCGAAGAAATAGTAAGTTTGCTGCACCTAGAACGGGCGGCTTTTGGATGGTACAAACCGCAAGAAAAAACGTTACAAGTTCTGTGGGAATGTTGTCCATCTGATTCTCCGACACAAGCCATAAAGTTTGAGTCTTACTTTCTCGAAAATGTGTTAGTACGGAGTGGTCAAGGCGAACCAATTATTCTTTCGAGCGACACTTGGGCGAAGGGTGTAACTCAACCGCCGGAACTTAAAGCTAATAGCTATTTAGCCGTACCTGTTCAGACTCAGAACCAGCCGCAGGGTTATTTAATTTGTAGCCACGCTACTCATTGGCTTTGGAGCGGGGAGGAAATCCAACTATTAAAAGCTGTGGCAGACCAATTGGCGATCGCAATTACTCAAGCTCACCTTTACAGTCAAACCCAAGACCAAGTAAAACTGCTTAATAGTGCCTTAAATGAACTGAAAAAAACTCAAACTCATTTAGTGCAGAACGAAAAAATGTCATCCCTAGGTCAAATGGTGGCTGGAATAGCACACGAAATCAATAACCCCGTTAACTTCATTTCGGCTAATTTGCCTCACACTAGCAAATATACTAAAGATTTATTAGAATTGGTGAGTTTATACAAAGAAGCCTTCCCAGAGGTTCCCCAGGAAATCGCAGATTTTACCGAAGAAATCGAGTTAGAATTTATCGAGGAGGATTTGCCGCATATATTGGATTCTATGAAAATAGGAACCGAACGCATTCGCAGCATAGTTCTTTCTTTGCGAAACTTTTCTCGCCTTGATGAATCTGACAAAAAGCAGGCGGACATTCACGAAGGTATAGAAAATACCTTACTGCTGCTCTCCAACCGCATAAAAAATAGAATTTATATAGTTAAGAAATACGGAAAAGTGCCTTCAGTCGAATGCTATCCGTCTCAGCTCAATCAGGTGTTTATGAACTTGCTGAGCAATGCGATCGATGCTTTGAACGAGATCGCTCGCCTGGATAAAATTATTACTATTTCCACGGGGGTAGTTCGCGAACATGGGGCTAAATTTCTGAAAGTGGCGATCGCCGACAACGGCCCCGGCATTCCCGACAGCGTTAAAGATCAAATTTTTAACCCATTTTTTACGACTAAAGAGGTGGGCAAAGGCACTGGTTTGGGATTAGCAATTAGCTACAAAATTGTAGTGGATGGACACGGCGGCAGCATCACAATTTCTCAACCTCCGGGCGGTGGTACGCAATTTTTGGTCAAAATTCCTATTAGTAACGGGAACTAAGACGATTTAAGATTTAAGATTTAAGATTTGAGATTTGAGATTGGGAAAGGACTGATGAAATAAGAGTTTAGAGCTTGTCTATAGTTGCATTGATTTGGGAAACTTCTCTAAGAAGAAAGTGGGAAAGGAAGCCCAGGGATTTTGTAACGGAGGTAACGGATACAGGGAAAAGAGAAGAGAGGATCAACAATTTTAATTAATGCTAAATTTACGGCCTTTGGCTAAAATTAGAAGAGTTTTTGTTAAAGGTGTTTTATGGCTGTTGGCAAGGATACAATTTTCGAGCGCTTTTTGTCGCCCCTGATTCGACTGGCGATCGACGAAGAAGCACTGAAACGACTCTACGAAGGTATTGACTGGGAAACAGCGGGCGATCGCTACCGACAACCCGATTTAGTTTATCCCGAATATTACAGCAGCCAAAACTTTCACGGCATTAAACGCGGCTACCTCAACCCCAGTGCCGCCGTTTCCTACGATCCAATCACGCAATATGTTTTGCCTCCCCACGAAACAGTCGTCAGACAAGGCTTAATTGACGCTGTGCGGGTGAAACCGCGCCGAATTATCGATTTGGGATGCGGCACCGGTTCGACAACGCTCATGCTCAAGCAAGCCTTTCCCGAAGCGGAAGTTGTCGGCTTGGACTTGTCGCCTTATATGCTGGTAGTTGCCGACATGAAAGCGCAAAAAGCCGGCTTAAATATCCAGTGGTTGCACGGAAATGCCGAAAGCGTTGCTTTTGGCGATGCCAGCTTCGATTTAGTCGCAGCTTCCTTGCTGTTTCACGAGACGCCACCTGCTGTATCGCGGGCAATTTTGCGAGAAAGCTTCCGACTGCTGAAGGTTGGGGGACAAGTGGCAATTTTGGACGGAAATCAAAAAACTTTGCAGCAGACAGAGTGGCTGACTGATATCTTTGAAGAGCCTTATATTAAGTCTTACGCGGCTGGCAGCCTTGATGCTTGGGCGGGGGCGGCTCGATTCGCGGCGGTGCAAACTCACGAACACTGGTGGGTGAATCAGGTGACGCAGGGCGTGAAACCTTTGCCTGGGGAAGATTTGGAAGAGGCAAAGGTGGCGAGGGGGTGGAATTGGGGCGATCGAACTCCTGATTTTGATGGCGATTTACCGGGCATTCCAGCTCCCGCTTGATGTATTAACTGTTGACTGTTGACTGTTGACTGTTGACTGCTGACTAATGACTAATGACTACTAACTAATGACTACTGACTACTGACTACTGACTAATGACTCTAAAAGCTGTTTTATTTGATTTTAATGGCGTGATTGTTAATGACGAGCCAATTCACGAGAAAATCATCGATCAATTGATGCTCGATGAAAATCTCCAGCTCAAACGTGGGGAGTTTCGAGAAATTTGTTTGGGAAGGAGCGATCGCGCTTGCATTACCGAACTACTCAAGCGCCGGGGACGATATCTAACAGAAACATATCTCGATCGACTGATGCAGCGCAAGGCAGAAGCTTACAAAGCTCAAATAGATACTTTGGAGAAACTGCCGATTTATCCCGGTTTGGCAGAATTTATTGATAAAATTCGGGTTGCCGGACTGAAAATGGCCGTTGTTAGCGGGGCAATGCGATCGGATATAGAATTGGTGTTAGATCGGGCCGGTTTGGCGGCAAACTTTGAGTTGATTGTCGCAGGGGATGACTTGACGGCGAGCAAACCAGCACCGGATTGCTATTTATTGGCTGTGGAACTTCTCAACCAGAAATATCCCGACTTTAACCTGCAACCGATCGAGTGTTTGGCGATAGAAGATACTTTTGCGGGGATTGAAGCGGCGAAAAAAGCGGGGATTCAGGTTGCGGGTGTGACTCACACTTACCCGTTTCACATGATCCAGCGCCAAGCTAATTGGACGGTGGACTATTTTGCTGATTTAGAGTTGGATAGAGTGGCGACACTTTGCTCGATCGCCCCCAATGAGCCGGCAGCAGAAAACACTTGACCTTTTTAGCAGTTACGTGCTAGTGTAAGTGACGGTCTGCGAACGTGAGAGCCAGCAAGACCTGTAAGCCTTTTAGATTCGGCAATCCGGCATCTAAAATGCTAAATTAAAACTCAATCAGGGGAATTAGCTCAGTTGGTAGAGCGCTGCGATCGCACCGCAGAGGCCAGCGGTTCGAGTCCGCTATTCTCCATAAATCAGGGGCATTTCTACAGGTGACGATCGCACTTCGCTTTGAGTTCAAAGCGAAGTGAGATCGTCACCTGCTTTGACACTTGCCTATTTTATGCGATCGACCCGGTTGCTGCCTAAGTTTTAGCATCAATAACCTGTGGAGAGCGAGAAACCCGCTTTCTATTTGGTGAAATGACCCCGTTGCTGCCTAACTCCTACCATCAATAAGATAATTTCTGTAAAGAAACCCGGTTTCTAATTTCACACTGATTGCTGAAAAGACGTATTTTGGTGTCTAAACGCGGTTTCAGAAAAGAATGCAACGGTAGGTAAACTCCAAAGGCTTATGTCATTAGTCAATCTTAAATCTAAAATGGTATCAGCCCAGTTTTTGCAGCAGTAGCCATCAATCCCCAGAAAAGTTTCTCTTTGTCAACAAATAATAACTTTTGTATCTAAAAATACAACAGTCTTCAGCAGCCAGTCTTAATATCAAGTCGCTATGTGTTATTATTCTCAATCATCTGACTCATCTATTCAAGAGTAACCAGAAAAAATGACAAAGCGATTCGATCGACGGAAATTTCTTTTATACGGTTCTGCTACCCTAACATCCAGTTTATTTCTAAAAGCTTGTAGAACTCCCACTCCAACAGGAACTCCCGCCGCTTCTCCCACATCAACAGGAACTACACCAGCAGCAGCCGGGGGCGGAAACACGATCAAAGTAGGAATTTTGCATTCCTTGAGCGGCACGATGTCAATCAGCGAAAAAAGCGTAGTCGATGCCGAACAATTAGCGATCGAAGAAATTAATAAAGCTGGTGGCGTCCTCGGAAAACAAATCGAAGCAGTAATAGAAGATGGCAACTCAGACTGGCCGACTTTTGCCGAAAAAGCCAAAAAATTGATCGACCAAGATAAAGTTGTCACCGTCTTCGGGTGCTGGACTTCCGCTAGTCGCAAAGCAGTATTGCCAGTATTTGAAGAAAAAAATCATATGCTCTGGTATCCCGTACAATACGAGGGTCAAGAGTGTTCCAAGAATATCTTTTATACTGGGGCGGCGCCGAACCAGCAAATCGAACCAGCAGTTGACTGGCTGCTAGAAAATAAAGGCAAAAAATTCTTCTTAGTCGGGTCGGACTACGTTTTCCCCCGCACGGCAAATACCATTATCAAGGCACAGCTAGCAGCCAAAGGCGGCGAATTAGTTGGAGAAGATTACATTCCTTTGGGCGGGACAGAAGTCACGCCAATTATTACTAAAATTAAGGCAGCTTTGCCAGACGGCGGCGTCATTTTCAATTCTCTCAACGGCGACAGCAACGTAGCATTCTTCAAACAGTTGCAGGGTGCAGGTTTGGGCCCGGACAAATATCCGTCAATGTCTGTCAGTATTGCGGAAGAAGAAGTAAAGGCGATCGGCGTAGAATATCTTAAAGGCCATTACGCCGCCTGGAATTACTTCATGACTGTAGAATCTCCGGCAAATACAAAATTTGTGGAAGCTTTCAAGGCAAAATACGGCAAAGATAGAGTGACCAATGACCCGATGGAAGCAGCTTATATCATGGTTTACCTGTGGAAGCAAGCTGTCGAGAAAGCAGGGACAGCCGACGATTTAGAAAAAGTGCGGGCAGCAGCTTTGGGTCAAACCTTTGACGCGCCAGGGGGCACAGTAACGATGGATGTTAACCATCACCTTTCTAAATTTGTGCGCTTGGGCGAAGTGAGAGAAGACGGTTTGTTTAACATCGCTTTTGCTACACCAGAAGCAGTGAAGCCGGTGCCTTGGAATCAATTTGTCGCTGAAACAAAAGGCTTTGCTTGCGATTGGTCAGACCCCGCAAAAGGTGGAAAATTCAAAGCTTGATAAGTAGGTAATACCAATTTTGTTAACGTTGGTAACGTATCCTCGATTCTCCTAGGGTATGTCTTTAAACCCGGAGATCCCCCCGGCCCCCCTTAATAAGGGGGGAGTAAGAGCATTCTTTCGTCAATCCCTACTCCCTTAATAAGGGCGAACTGGACTCTTCAAAGTCCCCCTTATTAAGGGGGATTTAGGGGGATCGAGACTCGGCTACAAGCGAAATATACAGAGGGTTTTAGTTCTAAGTTGACACCAATTGGATAAAATCCGCCCCTAATTATCCGCGGACAAAGTTGACGGACTTGATGCAGGAGTAACAAAAGTGGCGATATTAGATGGTTTATTTAACGGCATTAGCATCGGCGCTGTTTTACTAATTGCAGCCCTGGGATTAGCGATTATTTTCGGGCTGATGGGCGTGATTAATATGGCTCATGGCGAGTTGATGATGCTGGGGGCTTATACAACTTTCGTAGTGCAAAATGTCTTCAAAGGAATCGGAGGATTTGCTTTTGAAACCTATATTTTATTTGCAATTCCCCTAGCTTTTTTAGTAGCTGCATTAGTAGGATTAATTCTAGAACGCGGAGTGATTCGCTATCTTTACGGGCGACCGCTAGAAACTCTGCTGGCAACTTGGGGCGTAAGTTTAATTTTGCAGCAGTTTGTCCGCAGCGTTAGTTGGGTGATGGTAATTGGGATTGCGGTGTTTTGTTTGCTGTTTTTTGGCGGTTTGCGGGTGCTGAAATCTCGCATGGATTTCGATCGCATTCGCAGCCAAATTATTGCCCTAATTTTGCCTTTATCTTTGGGTATTTCCTGGGCGGTGAGCGCTTTTTTAGGGCAAACTTATAAACTGGCAGTAACTAAACCTTGGTTTGGCGCTCAAAATGTGGACGTAACTGCACCGCAATGGTTGCGGGGTGGCATACCGCTGGGCAATTTTCAGTTGCCCTACGCCAGAATTTTTATTATTGTGCTGACAGGAATTTGTTTGGCGGGAATTTACCTATTTTTGCAAAAGTCTGTGTGGGGATTGCGGATTAGATCCGTGACACAAAATCGCAGCATGAGTGCGTGTTTGGGAATTCCTACCGAACAAGTAGACGCGCTGACTTTTGCTTTGGGTTCGGGGTTGGCTGGTGTCGCTGGGTGTGCGATTAGTTTGATTGGTTCGGTAGGGTCAAATACCGGACAAAATTATATAGTCGATACCTTTATGGTGGTTGTTGTGGGCGGTGTAGGCAAGATTGTGGGGAGTGTCGTTGCTGCGATGGCGATCGGCACTGCGAATTACCTGATCGGTTCGGGAACCTTAGCATTAATGTTCGCTCCTATCAAGCCTTTAGCCGACTTCTTCACATTTTTCGCCACAACCAGCATGGCAAAAGTAATGGTATTCGCCTTAATTATGGCTTTTCTGCAAGTGAAGCCGGGAGGGATTTTCCCGCAAAAAGGGCGGACGGTAGAAAATTAAAAATTACAACTCCGAGTGTAGCGAAAAATGCAGAAAACACATCAAAAACCCTGGCTAAAAGAAGCGGCAATTGTCAGCGCGATCGCCCTCACATTCATCTTACTCCTCCCAGGAATACTCCCAGACGTTCGGCTCAATCAATTAGGGCGATTTTTAGCACTAGCAATTGCCGCCCTCGGCATAGACTTAATTTGGGGATACACGGGTTTACTTAGTTTAGGGCATGGGGTGTTTTTTGCGATCGGCGGTTACGCTTTCGCCATGCACCTAAAACTGCAAATTCCCTCAACCGCCAGCAGTCAATTGCCAGAATTTATGAACCTCTACGGCGTTACCGAACTCCCCTGGTTTTGGCAACCATTTTATTCATTTCCTTTTTCAGCATTAGCAGTAGTTCTCATCCCCGCTATCTTGGGCGCACTTTTAGGTTATTTAGTATTCCGCAATCGAATTCGAGGCGTTTACTTTTCAATTCTTACCCAAGCAGCAACCATTGTATTTTTCAACTTCTTTAACGGTCAGCAAAAACTGATTAACGGCACCAACGGACTCACAGACTTTAAAACCTTGTTCGGGGCCACAGTAAATGACCGAGATACTCAATATATTTTCTACATTCTCACCATACTCTTTCTAGCAGCAACTTACGCCCTGTGTCGATGGCTAACCAGCGGGCGTTTCGGTCGCCTGTTAGTAGCAATTCGCGACGACGAAGTGCGCCTGCGTTTCTCAGGTTACAATCCCACAGGCTACAAAGTTTTAGTCTTTGCAATTTCCGCCGGTTTAGCCGGGATTGCAGGCGCATTATTTACCGTACAAACCGGAATCATTTCGCCAAAAGCAATGGATATTGCCTTTTCAATTGAAATGGTAATCTGGGTTGCAGTGGGAGGTCGCGCCACATTATCTGGAGCAATATTGGGAACACTGCTAGTCAACTTTGGCAAAAGTTTCTTAAGCGAACAATTTCCCGAAGTGTGGCTATTTTTCCAAGGCGCGCTATTTTTAATAGTAGTAACAGTCCTGCCCGACGGCATAGTCGGATGGCTGCAAGATCAGAGTTTCGACCAAATCCGCAGCTTGTTCAGAAAACCGAAGTACGTATCTACTTACCCCAGCCTGGAACAAGACCCCCAAGTGCAGCTCGAAAAAGAAGAACTTGAACATTGAGTGCCAAAATATCGTGTAATTTATAAGTAGGCTGACATAAATAAATTTCACCTACAACAGACAAACAAAGCAATCGCAATAGACTTGACAAACGCTGCGTTTATATCTGTCTGAGGAAACGTAATATATATGTACCTACTTAGATATTCGTAGCAAGTAGCTTCGTTCTTTAACTTGAGGGGCAACATATGGCAGATATTATTGACTACAAAATCTACGGCGACGATTTGCAACTCATCGAGATTGAACTCGACCCCAAAGAAGGCGTCAGGGCTGAAGCTGGAACCATGACATACATGGAAGGCGACATCCAAATGCAAACATCCACAGGCGGCGGCTTATTTCAAGGTTTCAAACGAATGCTGACAGGAGCGGGTTTTTTCATTACCACCTTTGTCAACGCCGGAAATCGCAAGGCCCGCGTCGCTTTTGCCGCCCCCTATCCGGGTAAAGTAATTCCCCTAGATTTAGGCCAACTTGGCGGTAAATTTTTGTGTCAAAAAGACTCATTTCTCTGTGCGGCCAACGGCATTGAAATTGAGGTAGCATTCACCAAGCGGCTGGGTGCCGGTTTCTTTGGCGGAGAAGGTTTTATTCTGCAAAAATTGCAGGGTGACGGGCTAGCTTTTGTTCATGCGGGAGGAACAATAGTTGAGAAAAATTTGGGAGTTGGCGAAGTGTTGCGAGTAGACACCGGGTGTTTAGTAGCTTTTGCAGCGAGTGTAGATTACGATATTCAGTTTGTTGGCGGGTTTAAAAATGCTTTATTTGGAGGTGAAGGCTTGTTTTTGGCAAAGATGACTGGGCCTGGTAAAGTATATGTGCAAAGTTTGCCACTCTCGAAGTTAGCTGAACGCATTTTAGCAGCCGCTCCACCTCCAATGTCGAGCAGTTCTAGCAGTTTTAGTTTAGAGTAAACTGCCAGCAAAAAGTAGTAAGTATGGTGTCAGC
Organism: Microcoleus sp. w1-18aA5; assembly: GCF_036701705.1. Lineage (NCBI taxonomy): Bacteria > Bacillati > Cyanobacteriota > Cyanophyceae > Oscillatoriales > Microcoleaceae > Microcoleus > Microcoleus sp. w1-18aA5. The sequence goes on from NZ_JAUPTE010000035.1 coordinate 35,242, forward strand.
AAAGGGAAAAAATCTCCTTAATAAGGGAGGATATTTGCCTTCGTAACCTACAAGAGGTATGGGTTGTTGTTTATTAGTGAGTGAATTGTTAATTATGAATGAAAAAGTATTAGAAATAGAAAACTTGACTGTGAGTTTTGATGGTTTTAAAGCTATCAACGGTTTAAATTTCAGCATGGATGCGGGCGAACTGCGAGTTATTATTGGCCCCAATGGTGCGGGGAAAACAACTTTTCTGGATTCCATTACCGGGAAGGTGCAGCCGACAGAAGGCAGGGTGTTATTTAAGGGACAGAATTTACGCAAGTTGTCGGAAGATAGGATTTCGCGCTTGGGAATTGGTCGCAAGTTTCAGACGCCGCGAGTTTACTTGAATTTAACGCCACGCGAAAATTTGGAATTGTCTTGCAGCCGCCATAAAAATGTTTTTTCTACTTTGTTCAAGCCTGCTTCGGCTGCTGAAAAACGCACGGTTGCGGGTTTGTTAGAAACAATTGGTTTAGTTGCTAAGGCTGATATTTCGGCTGGTTTGCTTTCTCACGGGGAAAAGCAATGGTTGGAAATTGGAATGTTGGTGGCTCAATCTCCTGATTTATTGTTGGTAGATGAACCTGTGGCTGGTTTGACGGATGAGGAAACGATGTTAACTGGAGAGTTGCTGATTTCGTTGGCCCAAAGTCATTCGGTGTTGGTAATTGAACACGATATGGAGTTTGTGCGGCAAATTGCGCGGCAGGTTACGGTGTTGCATCAGGGTGCGGTTTTGTGTGAGGGGACTATGGATGAGGTGCAAAATGACGATCGGGTAATTGAGGTATATTTGGGAAAACCTGAAGAATAGTCAGTTGTCAGTTGGCAGTTGACAGTTGGCAGTTGTCATTAGAAGTCTAAAATCTAAAATCTAAAATCTAAAATTGCTCAATGCCCAATGCCCGATGTCCAATGCCCTATTACCAATCTAAAGAATATGCTGCAAGTTTCTAATTTGAATGTTTACTACGGCGAAAGTCACATTTTGCGCGATGTCGATTTAAGCGTCATGGCGGGGCAAATGGTCTGCTTAATCGGCCGCAATGGTGTGGGCAAAACTACTATGCTAAAAACGATTATGGGGTTGCTGCAACCGCGCAGTGGCACTATTGCTTTTGGCGGAGAATCTATTGCTTCTAAGTTGACTTACCAGCGGGCTAGATTAGGCATTGGTTATGTGCCTCAAGGGCGTGAAATTATTCCACGTTTGACGGTGAAGGAAAATCTATTGTTAGGTTTGGAAGCGAAACCAACCAAAATCAAAAATCCTGAAGTTCCTGATGAAATTTTTGATTTATTTCCGGTTTTGAAAACTATGCTCGATCGCCTGGGAGGTGATTTGAGCGGGGGACAGCAGCAGCAGTTAGCTATTGCTAGGGCTTTGATGGGTGAGCCGCAGTTGCTGGTTTTGGATGAGCCTACGGAAGGGATTCAACCATCGATTATTTTAGATATTGAAGCTGCTGTGCGCCGTGTGGTTGCGACTAGGGGAATTTCTGTTTTGTTGGTGGAGCAACATTTGCATTTTGTGCGACAAGCTGACTGGTATTATGCTATGCAAAAAGGCGGAATTGTGGCTTCTGGAAGCACTAGCGAGTTAAGTGATGAGGTGATTCAGAGGTTTTTGGCTGTTTGATTCAGAAGGAAGTTCGGCAACTGATTCTGTAACGGATGTAACGGATGGAAGGGAGAAGGAAGAAGGAAGAGGGAAGAGGGAAACGAGGCAGAGCCTCTAGATATTTATTCCCAGGCAGAGCCTGGGAACAAGGAATCAAAAAACTTGTATTCAGTCCGCGCACCATCCGGGCTTTGTTTGAGAAGAAGCGATTTCAAGCGCTCAAAAAACGAGGTATATTCCTTCTTCCTTCTTCCTTCTTCCTTCTGCTATATTATTGATTTTTCCTGCCGTCGGGCATTGTGGTGCCGGCCATACTTGCTCGATCGATACTAGCGCCATCTATATTAGCATTGCGGAGGTTGGCATCGGAAAGATTGGCATCTCTCAAGTCGGAAAATCGCAAGTCTGCACCGTCTAGATTTGTCTTGGTCAAGTTGGCTTTTCTGAGGTTAGCGTTGCTAATTCTCGCTCCTACTAATTCGGCTCCGCTTAAGTTTGTGCGAGCTAAATTGGTGTTGACAAAATCTGATATCTCGAAGCGACTACCGCTGAGGTTGGCATCTGATAAATCTGCTCCTGTAAGGATGGGATTTTTTAAGTTAATGTTAACTAATTTTACGGCTCGGAGGTCGCAGCGCGAGCAGCTTTGAGTTAGCAGCAGCATTTCGACATTGGCGTTGATTTGGTCGATTTGTTGCTGGGAGAAATTTTCGGCAAATTCTGGGGAGACATAGCCGAGGTTTTTGGGGTCGGCTGGTTTTGGTTGGGGTGTTTGTATTGGGGGTGTTTGGATTTGTTGGGGTGTTTGGATTTGTTGGGGTGTTTGTGGTTGGGGTGTTGGGATTGATTGGGGTGTTGGGATTGGTTGGGGTGTTGGGATTGGTTGGGGTGTTTCTATTTGCCCGATCGCACTTAGTTGCAGCCCCACCTTCGGCAAATCGAGAGTTGCTGCAAAAATTACTAGGGCGATCGACATGATTGTGAGTTTTTTCATAAATCTATAACTTTTTGTTTGCAAAAATACCATTTATATGGTATGATACCTCGAAAAGTGAACCCCCTACATTTCGCTAAATAGATCAAAATTCAGATAAAAAACTTCGGAACCATCAGGTGCGCGAATTAACTTTTCTATTACCGGAGGCAGTTGCTGTTGACGGTACAATTCGGGAATCTCGCAGAAGCTTTCTTCGGTAATTTCCAAAATTTTTGGCATATCAGGAAGGGGAATCCCCAACCGATCGCTTTTATTTAAGGTACAAATAATCAGGTATTTGCACTCAGCCATGCTCGGACTGCTGGGAAATATTTTGGATAAATTAATTATGGTAATCAGTTCTTCTTGATGCCGCAGTAAACTATTACCGTTAGGTAAAGTGCCGTAGGCATTAAAGTTTTTAACAATGCGCTCCACTCGTTCAATAGGAACAGCATAGTAAATATTTCCAAGTTCAAAGGAAACAAATTTTTTAGGGGCAATTCTAACAGTGGCTTGTTTCTTGCTCCGAAAGCGGCGATTGTAGTTGGCGTGAGTCATTCGATTTTAGATTTTAGATTTTAGATTTTAGATTGAGGATTATTTGATTTTAGATTGAAGATTATTGATTTTAGATCAACTCCCTTGGGATCTGAATTAGTCATCTCTCTCTTCCCTTTCTCTGTATCCTCTGCGTCCTCTGCGGTTAAATCATTCCGATACAACCGGAATAGATATTAGATTTTAAATTGAAGATTATTGGATTTTAGTAGGTGATTCGGCTGCGTAGCTTCGCACTATAATTCGCGGGTGGAATTATTTTTTGCCTAAGTTTTGTTTGAGATTAGGGATTATTTGATGGGAAATTTGAGATTGTGGATTAAATTATTGAGTGGTGGATTAATTTGGGGATAGCTTGTAAAAGTTGGGCTTCGCTGTAAGGTTTGGTGAAGTATTGATTTGCGCCTAATTCCATTGCCATTTGCCGATGTTTTGCCCCGCTACGGGATGTCAGCATGGCTACAGGAATCTTAGCAAACCGCTCAGTCGATCTGATCGATCGCAACAATTCAAATCCATCCATCCGGGGCATTTCAATATCCACGATCGCCAAACTGCAATCAAGACCATTTTGCAACTTTTCCAGGGCATCCACACCGTCTTTAGCCTGTACCACCCGGTAGCGAGCACGAGTCAGCGTCATAGACAGCAACTGGCGAATTGTATAGGAATCATCCACTACCAAAATCTGCGGTGACTGACTCGAACTCGCCGGCGTCTCCTGCACTTTACCGGAGACAGCGGCGATCGAACTATTTACCACAGGTTGACCCACCAAATCATCCACATCCAGAATATTCACCACGCGCCCGTCCCCCAAAATCGTAGTCCCCAAAACGCCGCGAGGCTTGGATAGAGGCGGTGGCAAAGGTTTAACCACAATTTCCTGCTGACCGATCAGCCGTTCCACGGCCACCGCCAGCATTCCTTCGGTAGAAGCCAAAACCAAGACAGGAATTTCGTCTAGGCTTAAAGGGTCAGGAGAGGGGGCATCCGGCGCGACGACGCTGTATTCGAGCAAATCTTGCATCCTCACCAAACGAATAAATTCCTCCCGCCACCACAGCATCGGCTGATTGCCGGCAATGTGAACTTCCGAGGCTTTAATGTGCAGAATTTCTTCGACTGCATCCAGTGGCACTGCTATTTTATTGTGATCGGTCTTGACCATCAAAGCATCAGTAATCGACAGCAGCAGTGGCAGTTTGATAATAAAACTCGTACCTTTTCCCAGGCGAGAGTCTACCTTCACAGTCCCCCGCACAGTCCGCAAATTTGTTCGCACCACGTCGAGCCCGACTCCCCGCCCCGAAAGGTCGCTGACCCCTTCCGTAGTGCTGAAACCCGGCCAAAACAGAAAATCGTAGAGTTCGGCAATGGAAAATTCTTGAGCTTGTTCCTCCGTAGCCAAACCCTTTGTTACAACTTTACGGCGAATCATTTCCGGGTCAATGCCTTTGCCGTCATCGGCGACAGTAATAATAGTTTGGCCGCCTTGGTGGCGGGCTTCTATTTCAATTTGACCGCTGGCCGGCTTGCCGCTTGCTTTCCGAACTTCGGGCATTTCGATACCGTGGTCGAAAGCGTTTCTCACTAAGTGTATTAAGGGGTCGCGCAAAGCGTCGAGCAAACTTTCGTCAATTTTGGTATCTCTTCCCACTAGCAGCAGGTTGACATCTTTATCGTATGTGAGGCACATCTCCCGCAGAGCTCTGGGCAAGTGATCGACGGCGCGACTGAAACTCACGACTCGCAACTGCATGACGCGACTGCGTAGTTGTTCGGTAATGCGGCGCAGTTGGTCGGTACTGCGCTCGAATTTCATGGCTAAGGTGTCTAATTTGGTGGCGGAGTGAGAAATTGCTTGGGCAGTTTCGATGACTTCGGCGGCTGTCGAGTGGAACTCTGTATAACGATCCATCTCTAAGATATCGAAGTGAGCATGAACCGGAGAGGATTTGCCGTTAGCAATCATGGGCAATTCTGGTTCTGCTGCTGCAAGTTTTACCAATCCAGAGTTCCCGTTTCCCCCTCTCCACTCTGCAAAGCTCAGTCTGTCGTATTCTTCTCGCAACTGACCGCCGAATTGGTTCAAATCTACGATATTGCGGCGGATGCGCTTGACTTCGCCGCGCAGTTCGGATTCTTGAAGTTCTAAATTTGTACGGTTGATGACTAATTCCCCGACTAGATTCACCAATTCAGTTAAGCGTTCTAAGTCTACCCGGATTGTCGGCCTTTGCGGGTTGGCGACTGGGAGAGTCGGGGAGGGGGGGACAGTTGGGGAGGGGGAGGGGGAGATTTCCGGGGGAGTCGGGGAGTCGGAGAGTCGGGGGGAGTCGGGGGGAGTCGGGGAGGGGGAGATTTCCGGGGGAGTCGGGGAGTCGGGGGGAGTCGGGGAGGGGGAGATTTCGGGGATGTCGATCGCCCTTCCTTCCAATATTTGTTGGCGTGCGGTTTGCAAGTTTTGGGCGATCGTCCAACCGTCGGATTGCAACCGTTGTAGAGTCAAGTCTGGAGAATCGATCAAATCTCTGAGGGCTGTGGCGACTTTCCCAAAATCCGGCAATTGCAGCATTCCAGCCAAACCGGAGAGTTGGTAGTAAACCTGGTTGAGGGCGGTGACGCTTTTTGCCAAATCTGCCTCGGAAGCTTGGGAAAGCTCGGTCTCTAGGCGATTGAAGAGTGTCGGCACTTGCTGTTCAAAAATCAGTTTCAGGGTTTCCGGGGCTGTCGATTGGCTGACTGCGGGGACTGGCGACTGTTCTGACTTGCCGTACTTGGCCTGGAACTGGGCGAAAATTTGGGCGATCGCCTCCAAGTTTTCGGTTTGATCCGGAGTTGTGACATCGGAGTGTTGAACTGATTCGATCGTAATCTTTTTGAGAGCATCCACCCCCTGCAGCAAAACACTCACAGTAGTCGGTTCCAGAGCCGACAAGTCTGTGCGATCGCGCAAAATGACAAAACAGTCCTCCAGCGTGTGAGCCGCCGCCGATACGTTTTGAAAGCCCAACATCGAACCCGCACCTTTAATCGAGTGAGCCGCCCGAAACATTTCTTTAACTGCCGCTTGTCGCTCTTTCAAACCCGCAGCTTCCATCGCCAGCAGATTCGTCTCCATTGACTGGAGAAACTCTTCGCATTCTGCGGTAAAAGCATCTATTAATTCGTTTAAATCGTCATCATTCATATTAGTTTGTTGTCTGTTGTCTGTTGACAGTTAACTGTTGTCTGTTGACAGTTAACTGTTGTTTGTTGTCTGTTGGCAGTTTATATATAATATGTGCCGTTATTTAACTGTAATTGTTGTCAGGGTTGGTTCACGATTATCTATAAATTCGCATTCAGGATATTTGTCAACCCGCCCCGACAACGATAGTTATTAGTGATTCGTATAACTGTCAAATGTCAAATGTCAACTGTCAACTGTCAACTGTTACCAGTCAACTGAACTAACTACGGAAATTCGCCACCGACTTTTGCAATTGGCCCAGAGAACCAGACAGCTCGTCCAAAGATGCTTTGACATCCGCACCTTTTTGTGCAGTCGTATTAGCAATCTCGTTGACTTGCTGCATACTGTTAGCAATTCCCTCAGCCGAAACAGTTTGCTTGGCAGATGCGATAGTAATATTCTGCACCAAAGCATTCATTTCTCGACTAACTTCGATGATGGCATTGAGGTGAGTTTTAGCTTCGCTTGCCAGCTTAGTGCCTTCCACTACCTCCAGCGTCCCCGATTCCATTGCCTTCATCACGCGGCTGATTTCTTCTTGAATTGTACCGACAATTTCGGAGATTTCCTCAGTAGCGCCGGCGGATCTTTCTGCTAATTTCCGCACTTCTTCGGCAACAACTGCAAAGCCTAAACCTTGTTCGCCGGCTCGCGCCGCCTCAATAGTAGCATTCAGAGCTAATAAATTAGTTTGCGAAGCAAGTTGAGAAATCGAAGTCACAATTTTGCCAATTTGCTGCGAAGATTCGCCCAAACGCTTCATCATTTTCGAGGTAGAGGCGATCGTCAACCGAAGCCCGTTAATACCTTCAACAGCTCGATCGACCGCCATACCGCCGACTTCAGCCGTTTGAGAAGACTGCTGGGCGACTGTTTCGGCGCGCACCGAAACATCTCGCACGTCGCGGATCGAATTCACAATCCGCTCGATTTCGCGCATGATGGCAGATATTTTTGCTGCTTGAATTTCCGCCTGTTGGGTGAGTTGACTGGTATTGTTAATTGACTCGTCGGTGGCCGATGTTACCTGTTCGGCTAAAGTTTGAATTCCCGTTACCACTTTTCGCAGAGAACCGATTAAGAAGTTGAAAGAGTCGGCGACAGCACCTAAAACGTCGTTAGTCACTTCCGCCCTGACTGTCAAGTCGCCTTGAGCCGCGCCTTTAATTTCTCCCAACAATTTAAGGACTTGTTGCGTCAGAGAATCAGCTTCAGCTTTACGTTCTGCTGCCAATTTTCCTAGTCGTTCTTCTGCTTCTTTGCGCTCGGTGATGTCAAAGCGAATGGCGATATATTTGACTATTTTGCCACTGGTATCAAAAATGGGGGAGATCGTCGAATCTACCCAGTAAAACGAGCCATCTTTGCGTCGGTTTTTGATTTCCCCTTGCCACACCAAACCACGAGAAAGTGTCGCCCACATTTCTTCAAAAAATGATTGGGGATGGTAGCCGGAATTGACGAGGCGGTGGTTGCGGTGCAGGAGTTCTCCCATACTGTAACCGGAGATTTCAATGAATCTGTCGTTGACGTAAGTAATCATGCCTTGAACATCAGTTTCGCTGACGATCGCCGATTCGTCTAGGGCATTTTGCCGAGTTTTGAGTTCTTGCAGCAAGCGTTCCTGTGCCTCTGCCAACTGCTGCATTTGCTGCTGGGATGCTCTTTGTTCGGTGACGTTGCGGCAAACGACTACGCCGCCTTTAAGCGCCCCCGTTTCGTCTTTGAGCGGCCGACCGTTAATTTTCACCCACAGGCCCTCTGGCTTGCCTGCGTGGCGGGTGAAAAGGTCTACGTCGTCAACGGCTTCTCCTCGAACCGTGCGCGCTAAAGGTATGTCGGCTGGGGGAAAGGGAGTTACCGTATCGGGCAAGAATAAACCGTATCTTGCCGACCATTCGTTGAGAATAGCATCTGTCGCACCCATGCCAAACATATCTTCGGCGGCGGGGTTGAACAAAACAAAATTGCCTTTTTCGTCGGCAGCAATTATGCCGTCGCCAATGCTGTCTATTAGCAGTTGCAAGAGATTGCTTTGCTGGCGAAATTGGTCTTCGGAACTGGCTAATTGGGCAGTTGTTTTTTCCAGTTGCACCATCGCCTGTTTGCTTTCGGTAACGTCGCGAGCGACTGCATACATGAGCTGTTGTTCGGTTTCCGGTCGCACTTTCCACGACAGCCACCTGTAGGAACCGTCTTTGCAGCGGTAGCGATTTTCATAAGACTTTAATTCGGCGCCGCTGGCTACTTTTTCCGCTTGTTCTCGGGTTGATTCGCGATCGTCTGGATGGACTAAATCGATATAATAGTTGTCTTCAAGTTCATGCGCCTTATAGCCGAGCGTGTTTTCCCAAGAGGGATTGATGCGCTTGAATTTGCCTTCAAAACTTATAATACAAATCAAGTCTAGGGAAAGGGTAAAAAATCGATCGCGCTCTTCTTCTGCTTTTTTGCGATCGGTAATTTCGATCGCCACAGCCCCGATACCGATGGGTTTGCCGTCAGGGCCGGGCAAAGGAAAGTATGACGCCAGCCAATCTCGCAGGACGCCCGGTTCGTTGAAGAATGATCCCGATACCTCAACGTTTAACAACGGTTGGTTGGTGGCGAGAATCTGCTGCAACATCGGCACTTGGGTATCGCTCATTTCGGGTATAACTTCCCTCACCGTCTTACCGAAGTGTTCGGCAACTGAGACGCCGGTGGTTGCCGCTAATTTCTCGTTGACTTGCACGAAGCGCAACTGCTCGTCAAAAATACACATTGAGGTGGGGGCGGCTGTGAAAAATGCGTCAAAGCGGGTTTGACGCAAAACTAATTCTCGTTCTAGGGCTTTGCGATCAGTGATGTCGCGGCCTTCTGGAATTAGCATCAAGACTTTGCCACTGTCGTCTGTGATGGGTTTGATGGAGAAGTCAACGGTCGCTACTGCACCGTTGGCAACTAGCACATCCACTTCGTAACGGACTACCTCGCCGGCGGCGGCAGAGACGATCGCTTCTCGTATCTGTTGCTTGGTTTGTGGGGAAATCTGCCACCACAGGGTTTCGGAAAACGGAGTGCCTATTATTTCTTCGCTCTGCAAGCCTGCTGCGGCCAAGGCTGTTTGGTTGGCTTCCAAAACGGTGCCGTCCGGTTTGAGCAGACCTATGAATTGGAAAGATTGGTCGAAAATGGCTCGGAAGAGTCTTTCGCGATCGCGCAGCATCTCTTCTGCACGTTTGCGATCGCTGATGTCGCGAGTAACTGTTGCCAACCCGATAGGCTCGCCGGTTTCTGGGTTTTTGACGGTAAATATGGTGAAGTCAACCGGAATGTTTTCGCCAGTTTGAAAGTTCCTCAAGCGGAATTCACCCTGCCAAAAACCGTCTCGCACAGTAGGCGGCAGGATTTCTTCTTGGAAAAACTTAACATCTTCTGCACAGAAGAACTCATAAACACTTTTATTTTTGACTTCTTCAATATTTGGCAATCCTACTAATTCCATTCCAGCGGGATTCAGGTATGTTGCCTCTCCATCCAGGGTTGCCGTGCCGATAAAATCCGAGCTGCTTTCTACGATGGAAATCAATCTTTGTTTTTCAATTTCGGCTTGCTTTCGACCCGTAATGTCGTTGTTAGTTTCTAAAATGGCTTTGGGTTTACCCTTTTCGTCCCGCTGCAAATTCCAGCGACTAAATACGGTAATTTTGGTATCATGATTTGTGGTGTGAATTACTTCTCCTTCCCAATAATCTTGATCTTCTAACTGTGCCGAAATTGCTGTTAGAGGCTGGGGAAAAATGGTGTGCAATAGAGTATGGGTGACTTTTCCCAAGGCTGCTTTTTTTGTCCAGCCGTACATCCGTTCGGCTCCCTGACTCCAATAATTAATCGTGCCGTCTATATCGCGAACGATCAAGGCGTCGCTGGCAAGGTCGAGCATTTGCAAGTTCTGCTGCAATACTTCTTCTGCGCGCTTACGTTCTGTAATGTTGCGGGCGATCGTTGAGAGAAATTCAACTTCTGAATTCTCGGATTTGTGGGCAATAATTACTTGAGAAACTGGTATTTCTTCGCCGTCTAAACTCTGCCAAACTGTCTCGCCACTCCACGCCCCGTCCCGGCAAGCTGCGGGGATGCCGACGTTCACAATAGTGTCGATACTTTTGGGGGATGTCAGGTCAGAAATGTTGATTCGGGTTAAATCTGCGTCAGAGCCAACTCCCAACATTTCTCTGGCGGCGCGGTTGAGATAAATGGTGCGCTGTTGGGTGTCGGCTATGCCTACCCAGTCTGTTGTGGTTTCTAAAATTGCTTTGAACCGCAAGAGTTCTTGTTCAGATTTCCGGCGCTGTGTGATGTCGCGCGCGAAGCCGAGCATTCCTAAAATGTTGCCTTCTGCATCTTTGAGGGGCAATTTCTGGGTGTCGAAGGTGTGTACTTTGCCGTCGGCTAAGGTGCCTAAGTCGTTGGAACCGGGCGCGAGGTGCTTGTCTGCCCGGAAGTTTTCGATTTGGTTTTGGGAATCGGTTTCGGCGTGGAAGTTGGCGAAGATTTGATCGACCGATATGCCGATTTCTGCGTCGTCTTTGCCGATAATTTCTGCTTGAGTTTTGCCGAAGGCGGCGGCGAAACCTGCATTGACTAGGGTATAGCGCGAGTTTCTATCTTTGACAAAGATGCAGTCTGGCGTAGCGTCAATGACTGTCCGCAGCAAGCTTTGGGAGCTTTGTGCTTCTGCGAGTGTGTGCCGCAGTTGTTCTTCCATTTGCACGCGCTTGGTGATATCTCTCATCGCGGAAACGAGAAATTTCCTGCCGTCGGTATCTACAAAAATAGATTTTTTGGCGGAGAGAAAGCGGGTGTTTCCTGCTGGATCTTGGATGGTTTTTTGGACTTCAGTGCTGGTATTTGTCAAGAAAACTAATTCGTCTTTTTCTCGATATTTCTCTGCTTCCTCTTTGGGCAAAAACTGGTCGTAGCATTTCCCAATTAGTTCTTCTCTGCTGTGACCTATATATTGACAAAAGGCATCATTTAATGTTATCCAGCGGTGCTGTTGGTCTTTGACGTAAAGCGGGTCGGGGATGCTGTTGAGGATGTTGTTTAAGAATTGTTCTGAGGCTTTTAATTGCTCTTGAGCTGCGGTGCGATCGAGAATTTCCTGTTCCAATTGTGCGTTAGTTTGCAGTATCTGCTCGGTTCTTTCATTCACTCGCTGCTCTAGTTCTGCGCTTAGCTGCTGCAAGGCGGCTTCGGCTTGTTTACGCTTGGTAATCTCCCGGCCTTCTGCGAGTATTTGAAATACTTCTCCTGTTGCATTTAACAGCGGCTTAAACGACAAGTCAATTACTGTTACCTGGTTGTTAGCTCCGGTGATTTCGTATTCTTCCCGGACAAAATTCCCGACCGAAACTTGTTGAATGTTCGTTTTTAGGCGCTGCTGGTTAGTTGGGGATGATGCCCAGCCTGGTGTCAGCCAAAATTTCATGCCCAGCACTTCTGATGCTGGGAAATCGCCCAATTTTAGCGCTGTCTGATTGGCTTCGAGCAGAGTACCGTCTGCATCCAATAATGCGATCGCTTGAAAAGCTTGGTCGAAGATTGCGTGAAATCGCTGGGTAGTTTCGCTCAGCGCTTGTTCTGTTTCTTTTTTAGCGTTAAGGATACGGGTGGAACCTACTAAGAAGCCGTAGCGGTTGGACAAACTCAAAAAAGCGATCGCCGCAATGACAGTGATCCAATCAAACACAGTTTGCACCACCGGAGAGTGCGGCAGTCCTAGGTATTCGGCGGCGTGGCCGCTGTGGCCGAAAGCGCAAGTCCAAAATATGCCTGCTGTGACTGTGGCGAAGATGTCGAACCCGAATTGACGGTTTCGCCACAAACTTAAGCTAATTAGCCAAGCGATGGCAAAGTAACATCCAGAAATAATGACATTAGCCGCCCCAGATACCAGCGATGGGGACAAGTCAGGCAATGTCAGGGTGAAAGTTGTTGCGAGCCAAGTATAGAGAAGTTTGATCATAAGATTAAGGATTGGCAAATCGGATGCGGGCGATCGTTAGTTAAATTTATAGATGCAAAGCCGTTGCAGACTTATGTGTATGGCGGATTTTTACCAGCGTTCGGAATGGGCGATCGCTTCTACATCGACAATCATTAGCAAGCGTCCTTCGGAATTGTACAGACCTTTTAAGAATGGAGCTAGGTCGGGACTGACATCTAGTGCTGAGACAATGCGATCGGGATTGAGAGGTAAAACTCCTTCGACGCGGGAGACGGCTAATCCCAGGCGCATTTTCGACAACAATCTCACGTCTCGTGGATCGGGCGCTTCTACCACTAAGATGCGGCTGTTTGGGTGGTAGGTGTCAACAGACTCAATACCGACAAACAGTCCAAAGTCTGCTGCTGCTAAGATTTCGCCCCGCAAGTTGGTTAATCCCAGCAAAAATGGCTGGGTATTGGGAACCAGGGAAATGGGTTGTTCCTTGAGTGAAAGGACTTCCCGCACTGCATCTAATTCTATGCCGAACAGACTGCCTCCTTGACCGAACAAGAGAAATTGCTTTGTTGCACTTGTCTGATTCCCCCCAGCGGGGGGAGCCGTTATTTTCATGGCTTATTTTTAGTTTATAGTGTAGCTTACCAATTAGAGTTTTGCGACCCTAAAGCCGATCGCCCATCAAATTTTTCACCATCAGTTTGGGTGGCTCAAATGTACCCGTTAAATAAATCACGGTGGCGTAAAATAAGCAGGTTTTTATCATTAAACATAAACTTTTATGTGGTTCAAAAACCCTGTCTATTAAAAAAACGGGGTTTATCTGTATAATGTTTTTTGGGAAGCGGTCGATGAATTTATATTTTGTTTACGCCGAAAGCAGACGCTGCACTATGTGGACGAGTTGCTGAGGTTCAAAGGGTTTGCTGACGTAAGCATCGGCCCCTAAATCAGTTCCCCAAGCTTTATCGATCTCTGTGTTTTTATGAGTACAAAATACTACGGGCAATTTGGCAGTTGTGCGATCGCCCCGCAATTCTCTGATCACTTCAAACCCATTCATTCGTGGCATCACTACATCTAAAACGACCAAAGCCGGAGGAGTTTTGCGGATCATGGCGATCGCTTCTTCGCCGTCACCTGCCCGCATCACATCCAATCCGGCATCTTGAAGAATGCGACAGATGATTTCTAGTTCGCTCTTTACGTCGTCCACTACTAAAATTTTTGACATAATTCCACACTTCCTTGCTGTTACTGACAGCGGACTACGTTTATTCAGAAGCTGGCGCCACCGGCGGCGATGGGACTATACCGCTTTGCGGACAAATTAATGTACTTCTAAATACAATATAGCCGATCGTATGGCTGAAGGTTAGCTGTAAGCGATAAAAAGCGATAAAAATTTACTTTGCTAACGGAATAGCTCTGAATAAATTAATCGGCAATTAGTAATTGATTTTTGGTGATTGGCTGTGTTGAAACCAACAACTCTTAGTAGAAGGAGCGCTTGGGGTACTAAAGCGATATTTTCTACGTATATTTTTGAAATTTGTTCCCAACTATCTAGTTAATTTTATTGCCTAAATAATGCTAGCTAATTGATTTAATTAGTGCCAATAACGGTCACTCAAAAGTAGCTATGACGGGGGAAGTTATGGCAGTGAGAGAAACTTTGTTCACTTAATATACAGCGCTATATTTCTGAGCTAGCGCTATTTTGTAATTAATAATACAAGCTTAATTTTAGGAGGGTAACAATGACATTTAAAGAATTTTATTGTCTGTGCTTTATAATTTGGAGGCAAAATAAATTGACCGCGCGATAGTCCCATTTGACCCAGTAGAGGAGTGTTGAGTTCACCAAAACTACTGCCAGCAGGCGATATCAATCCTTGAGCTTGATTGTGAACCCCGCCGAAAAGACTGCGGAAAGATGCGGTCAATCGATTTTAGATTTTAGATTTTAGATTTTAGATTTGAAGAAAGTGCTCGCGCTGATAAATCTGGGGGCCGGTGATGAGCAGTCGGAGCTTTTTCCTCGCTTCACGGATGAATCCGGGAGCCCCGGACGACATTGCTTGATTGTCAAATTAGTCGGCGAGGGAGAGACGGCGATCGGCTATAATAAAGGGCTAGAGGAAAAGAACACCGAAAACCCGAAAATATGGTTGCCATCCAAAGAAATCTCAACATTGCCGCCCTAGAATCAGAATACAGTCAAAAAACACCGCGAGACATTCTCAAATTTGCCCTAGAAAATTTTGACAATATCTCCATTTCTTTCAGCGGGGCTGAAGATGTAGTTCTGATCGATATTGCCTCAAAAATTACCAAAAATTTCCGCGTTTTCACCCTAGACACCGGACGATTGCACTCGGAAACTTATCAGTTTTTGGATCAAGTCAGAAAACATTACGGCATTAAATTAGAAGTAATGTTTCCCGATGCAGCCGAAGTACAAGCCCTAGTAGAAGAAAAGGGATTGTTTAGTTTTTATCAAGACGGTCACAAAGAATGCTGTGGCGTCCGGAAAGTCAAGCCGCTGCGCCGCAAATTGAATACTCTTGATGCTTGGATTACCGGTCAGCGGAAAGACCAAAGTCCCAGTACCCGCAACGGTATTCCGGTTATTGAAGTTGACACTGCATTCTCAACTCCTGACCATGAATTAATTAAATTCAACCCCTTAGCAAACTGGTCTTCGGCAGAGGTTTGGGAATACATTCGCGCTTTGGATGTGCCTTACAACAAGTTGCACGAACGCGGTTTTGTAAGTATTGGTTGCGAACCTTGTACAAAGCCGGTATTGCCGAACCAACACGAACGCGAAGGTCGCTGGTGGTGGGAAGAAGCGACCGTAAAAGAGTGCGGTTTGCACGCAGGTAACGCCCAAAAATAGTAAATCACTTAGTGGGGTGCACCTAGCGCACCCTACTATTTGTTTGGTGCGCCTAGCGCACCCTACCCAAGAATAAATGCACTTCACAACATAAATAGTAGCGGAAGAATTCGCAATTAAAATAAACAAAAGTTACGCTGAGCTTGCCCTTGAACTTTGATAAAATGATCGATAGTCAGAATAAATAGTAGCGGAAGGATTCGCAATTAAAATAAACAGAAATTACGCTGAGCCTGCCCTTGAACTTTGATAGAATGATCAACATTCAGAAAAGTTTTTAAAGCAGGTACTATTATGCTTGTCTCAACTCGCGAATTGCTGAACACGGCCCGGAGAAAGGCTTATGCGATCGGCGCTTTTAACGTCTACAACCTCGAAGGAGTAAAAGCCGTCATCAATGCGGCCGAAGCGCTGGACAGTCCTGCGATACTGCAAATTCACCCCAGCGCCCTCCTATACGGAAAGTCGCCTTTAGTCGCGCTGTGCATCAAAGCTGCCCGCACATCTTTAGTACCGATCGCAGTACACTTAGATCACGGCACCTCAGAAAAAGATATTCACGTCGGTCTAGCCGCCGGCATTAAATCAATTATGGCAGACGGTTCTCCTTTGCCCTACGAACAAAACTTAATATTTACCCGGGAAATGACTAAATTATCCCACGCTAACGGTGCGGCAGTTGAAGCAGAAATCGGCAGAATTAGTGGCAGGGAAGAAGGTTTGACAATCGATGAGAAAGCCACAAGGATGACAGATCCAGTAGCAGCAGTAGACTTTATCAAAGAAACTAAGGTGGATTTTTTAGCCGTAACAATTGGTAACGTTCACGGCAAATATTTAAGCCAACCCAAACTCGATTTTTCGCGTCTGGCAAAAATCCGGGCTGCTGTTTCAGTGCCGTTAGTGATGCACGGGGCGAGCGGTTTGCCGAACTCAATGATTCATCAATGTATTAAATTCGGAGTATCTAAATTTAATGTGAATACGGAAGTTCGCGAAGCTTATATGGACGTGTTAAAAAGTAACATTTCTGAGCCACATCCGGATTTGTTGGAAATAATGGAAAAAGCTATCGCTGCTATGCAATCGGTCATTTCTGACAAACTGCAACTTTTCGGTTCTGTCGGTAAAGCTTATTTGCATCAATCTCCCTACGCGGATGACTTGACTGACCAGAGTACCAGCAACAAAGAAATAAGCCGCAACCAATCAAGTTTTGATCAAATGTTAAAGCCTGCCTATAGTGAGGCCTTCAGTCTTATGTTGAAGTAAAAAAAAACTAACGTCCTGACGGCGAACCACTTTTTAGTCAGGACTTTAGTCCTCTTTAACCGTTTAACAATTTATCAGGATCGATGCCAGATTCCCGCAGCCGCCGAATTAAAGACTGTAATTGAGCTTCCGCTGACTCAGCCCGCTGCCGTTGCTGTTCCGCTTCAGTGAGAATCCAATTACCATCAACATCATACCAGCGCAACCACAGTCGATCGATTCCCTGAAAGTCTCCTTGCCACAAACCCAAGCCCAAATTTAGGTCAGCAATCCACACTCGCGACTCGGGCAATTCTAATTCTTGATAGTGTCCGCCCTTCAATTCAAACACTCGCAATTTGTTAGTATAGCGGCTGAAAACTGCATAAATAGGAACCCGCAAAATTTGCTCGTAAACCTCCCATTTTCTCGGCGGTTCCTCCTTCGTCTCGTCCTCCAAAACTTGCCCGTTACCCGCAGTGTTTCCCGACTGAGGTGG
The DNA here is from genome assembly GCF_036701705.1 of Microcoleus sp. w1-18aA5. Taxonomy (NCBI): domain Bacteria; kingdom Bacillati; phylum Cyanobacteriota; class Cyanophyceae; order Oscillatoriales; family Microcoleaceae; genus Microcoleus; species Microcoleus sp. w1-18aA5. The sequence goes on from NZ_JAUPTE010000035.1 coordinate 52,306, forward strand.
CAAATTTTCTTCATCGGTATTGTCGCCTAAATCTTCTTTTTCCGTTCCCGGCGAGAGCAGTTCTACAATTACAAAAGGATTCACGCCTTCCTGCCAAGTAACATAACTCATCCGCAGTTCGGATCGATCGTAAAGTCGGGGAACTCCCACAACTCCAAACCAATCCGGTCGCTTGTGCCACAGAGTGTGATGCACGTCATAATAAAGGTTCATGTCGGTGCCGCTAAATATCTCAGAAGCCGGATAATTCCGAGGTCGAAACGTCAGGCTCAACAACTGCGGCTGTAAATCGTGAAATTCGTCAGGCAAACCAGGTTCCTCCGGGTCTTCGCTGGGTAAATCGTACATCGTCGGCAGCGTTTCTCGGGGCGATCGCGGCGGATCGGTTTGCGGCACAGGATATTTAAAAGGAAACATATAATATTGAGAAATGACTGCATTTATGCTAACATCATTTTAATACTTGCAGGACGAGCGCCAACACCCTGTAAAACGTTTATTTCAAACTTTTCTTCCTCTTTTCCGTGAAGTCAATCTCACCTCTTAAATCTCAAATCGACTGATCCGAAATTCTGCACTATGATCGACATTCCTCAACTGATTGCTCAAGAACTTTCCATCAATTTGTCTCAAGTCAATAATGCTCTGGAACTTTTCGCCGAGGGAGCAACTATTCCGTTTATTGCCCGCTACCGCAAAGAACGCACTGATTTGCTGAATGAAATTCAGTTGCGGGACATCTCCGATCGCTTCACCTATCTGACGGAAATTGAAGACCGCAAAAAGTCGATTTTAGAGACGATTAGCTCTCAGGGAAAACTCACAGAAGAACTGCAAGCTAAAATCGAATCGTGCTTGCAAAAAAACGAACTCGAAGACCTTTATCTGCCTTACAAACCCAAGCGGCGGACGCGAGCGACAATTGCTAGGGAAAAAGGTTTGGATCCGCTGGCGAATTTTATCAAAACTCTGAATTTACCGACGGCTAAACCAGCAGATTTTGAGGCGGAAGCTGCTAAATATATTTCGGAAGAAAAGGGAGTGAAGACAGCAGAAGAAGCTCTCAAAGGTGCTGCGGATATTTTGGCGGAAGCGGTTTCGGAAAAAGCCGAATTGCGGGCTTATTTGCGAGAGTTTTTGATGAAAACAGGAGTTTTTGTCTCGAAAATTAAAGATGATTTCCCGGAAGGAAGCACTAAATTTGAAATGTACCGCAATTATCAAGTGGCAGCGAGAAGCGTTCAGTCGCACAATATGTTAGCGCTGTTTCGCGGGGAAACGGAAGGGGTTTTAGATTTGGAATTGGCTTTTGATGAATCCGCCGTGATGGCTTATTTGGAAGCTCAGGAAATTAGAACTAGGATACCGGAAGTTAAAGAGTTTTATCGATCGACTTTGAAGGATGCCTTCAACCGACTGATGAAGACTTCGTTAATTACAGAAGTACGATCGCACAACAAAGCCGTCGCTGATATCGAGTCGATCGCCACTTTTGAAACCAACCTCCGCGAGTTGCTGCTGTCGGCGCCGGCGGGAATGAAACCCACATTGGCGATCGATCCGGGATTTCGCACGGGGTGTAAAGTTTCCGCCCTCGATGAAACCGGGCAATTTTTAGAATATCAAGCTATTTTCCCCCACCAAGCGGCCGCTCAGCGACAGCAAGCTGGTAAAATTGTCAAGCATTTAATTGAAAAATATAAAATTGAATTAATCGCGATCGGCAACGGTACAGCTTCCCGCGAAACAGACGAATTTGTTTCGGAAGTTTTGGCCCAAATGGACAGGAAACCGATTAAAGTCATGGTGAATGAATCCGGTGCATCGATTTATTCAGCAAGCGAAGTGGCGATCGCCGAATTTCCCGACCTCGACATCACCGTTCGCGGCGCAGTCAGCATCGGACGACGTTTGCAAGACCCCCTCGCCGAACTCGTGAAAATCGACCCGAAATCAATAGGAGTCGGTCAATATCAGCACGATGTTGACCAAAAACTGCTCAAAAAGAAACTCGACGAAACAGTCGAAAGCTGCGTTAATTATGTCGGAGTTGACTTAAACACAGCGTCCAAAGAACTGCTGACATTTGTGTCAGGAATGACGGCAACAGTTGCTAAAAATATCGTCAATTACCGCAACGAAAACGGCGCATTTAAAAATCGCCGCCAACTCCTGAAAGTTCCCAAACTCGGCCCAAAAGCTTTTGAACAAGCAGCCGGGTTTCTCCGCATTCGCGGCGGCGAAAACCCCCTGGACAATACAGCAGTTCATCCCGAAAGTTATCCTGTCGTGCAGGCGATCGCCAAGGACTTAGACTTGCCGCTGACAGGAATAACACAAATATCGGAAAAAATTAAGACTGTAAACATTAAGAAATATGTCACTGAAAAAGTCGGAGAACCGACACTCCGAGACATTATTTCCGAACTAGAAAAACCGGGAAGAGACCCGCGAGCCGAGTTTAAATATGCCACTTTCCAAGCAGGAATTAAAGAAATCTCCGATTTGCAAGTTGGGATGGAATTAGAAGGCATAATCACGAATGTAGCTAACTTTGGAGCCTTTGTTGATGTGGGAGTACACCAAGATGGTTTGGTTCACGTTTCTCAATTAGCCGATCGCTTCGTAGATGACCCTAAACAGATTGTTAAAGTCGGACAAGTTGTGAAAGTGCGGGTTTTGGAGGTGAATGAGAAGTTAAAGCGGGTTAGTTTGACAATGAAGCTGCAAGAAAAACCGCAACCGCAAAATGGCAATAGCGCGAGGCTTCCGGCCCCGCGCCGACGTTAAAACTTTGGGGGAAAGCTGAAATACTCACCGGCCTGAAGGCGCGGTGAGTATTTCAAAAGTCTGGAACTCTCATAAATGCGTGGAATGAAATTCGTCTGAAAGCGCTAACCCAAGCGTATTGCTCTATATATGCTCTATAACAGAACAGTATCAAGAGCGTTCTCACCACCAGTGAGCGCAATGATTTGAGCAGTATTAATGTATGCAACATTGGTTTGGGCAAAAGTCGCTAACCCCGTAATCGAGAGGGGACTTCCTGCCAGAATAGTGGGACTGCAATCAAACCAGTTATCAACTGAATGCCACCAAAGATAGCGAGAGAAGGCCCAAATCCAAAGCGCAGTAGCTCTCCAAATATGAAACTGCCTACACCAAATCCAGTAAAGAGAGTAAATACCTTCAGTCCCATCGTTTGCCCCAAATTGTTGTCATCTCCGAGATCGGTCACAATTCCTACAAACAACGGTTGAGTCAGGTCATACCCTAAAGACAAAATAAGAACTGCGATCGTCGTTCCGATTGGCGGAATCTCAAAAATCATTCCAATCCCAGCCACAGCAGCCATTACCAACCCTGCTGGAACTAGCCAACGCCGTCCCCACCGATCGACAGCTTGACCAATGAAAGAACTCAGCAATAAACCGGGAATGCCGTACCCAAGAATGTTTAAACCAATGCTCAACGCATCCATACCGTACCGTTCCGATAAATACAACCCTAGCCATGTATATACCCCAGAGTGGTAGATACCATTCCACAGAACATAAGCATATGTACGCTGCCCCCGAAAGGTTGCTAATATCTGGCTGTATCCCCTAAAGATTTGGCGAATAGGCGGTAATTTGGTGACTTTTGGTGTATCAAATAAAGAGCCGTAAGGATGAAGTCGCCAAAGCACAACAGCAGCAAGCACAGCAGTACCTAGAAAGAGCGATCGCCAACCTACAAATGGCTCAAGAATCGCTCCCCCCGCAGAGCCTGCTGCCATTCCCCCTTCCATTGCTGCAAACACCAATCCTAGCTTGGCACCTCGCTGATCAAACGGGAATAAATCGCCAATTAAGGCGAAGGTAAGGGGAATCACACCACTGGCTCCAATCCCGGTTAATAGCCGCCAGGTTGCCATCTGCGAAGCATTTTGAGCAGTGGCAGTTAAAGCCGTGAAAATGACAAAAAGAGCAAGCGAGATGCGAATAATAGACCATCGACCAAAGCGATCGGACAGGAGGCCGAAGAATAATGCCATCAGTGCATAGGACAGCATATAGGCTGGAACGATAAAGCCGATTTCCTGAACCGGAACATTAAAAACTTCAGCCAAACGTGGAATCAGGGGAGCAATCATGTACCCCTGTAGAAAAATTAGCCCCGCAGCGATCGAAAGCCAGGAAAACAGGTCTTTATGCTGCTTTAGGCGAATCGTGGCATCGGCTGGTTCGGTATGAGGGTGATTAAAAGATTCTTTGAGTTTCGGCATGGATTTAAGAGATTTCAACTCATATCACATTTCACAGATGACTAAAATCTGAGAACTTAGCTGGAGTGCCAACGCCAACAACCAAAGCCCCTAGCCTGGTAAAAGCTTGGAGTACCTTCTCAACTCTGGAGGTTACAAATTTTGTAGGTAAGGTGTGGAATCTAGCTCTTAATGTCAGGATAACTTGATAAATGTCATGATTTATACAAAAAATGTATATTTAGATACAGAATTTATTATAAGACTTATTACTTCAGGCTATCAGCAAAGCTATGGTTTACGCATTGAGCAAAAATTTTGGGTTTCAAGCCCCTTCTTCAGTGGCCGGCTTTATGTTAGAATTTAATTGATTGAAATACCCACCTAAGATTGCAGCAATATATACTCATTTTGAGTTGAAACCGCGACTGATTCAGTAATAGGGAAAGACTGAAGGTCAATGGTTAAAATCCAACAGATTACCGCACTTCTGAAAGTTTGCAAGAGGATGTGCTAATCAATCAAGAAAGAGTTAGTGTACAGTGTTTTGGCCGGAATGCAGAGGATTTGTGGGTGCTTGATCCTTACACTCAAGGGCATGACGTTCAGTTGAAGAACGTTAATTTTAGCTGTGCGATCGAGACATTGTATGAAGATGCGATCGAGATTAGTTGATTTTAATTACTCCTGAATCACTGATATTGATATGATTGAACCGCGAAGACGCAAAGGACGCGAAGGAACAGAAAAGAAGAAGAAGCTGGTAATTGCTATTTTTTCTTGGTGGCTTTCCAAGTGCCGCCGTAGAAGTAAAAAGGATTGTTTTTACTTACCGATTTCCAACATTTAAGACATAAAAAAAACCACTGCCCCGACTCGTCATACCGGGCGCGGTAGAGAGTCGGGGCAGATTGGGAACAACGATCGCAATATTTGATTCTGATTGCCCTGGCCATTGTTACTCAGTTTTAAACAATAACGGATTCTTGAGGGCGGGCGAATATCATGCGGCCGGCGCTTGTTTGCAGGGCGCTGGTGACTACGACTCTGGCTTCGCCACCGACATAGCTGCTGCCTGCTTCCACGACAACCATTGTGCCGTCATCCAAGTAACCGATTCCCTGAGACGGTTCTTTGCCTTCTTTGCGGATTTTTAGTTCGATCGTATCTCCCGGCAAATAAGTCGGGCGCACCGCATGAGTCAAATCATTGATATTCAAAACCGGCAGTTTTTGGACGGTAGCTACTTTCGATAAGTTGTAATCGTTGGTAAGTAAAATGCCGTCGATATCCAAGGCGAAGCGGACTAATTTGGCATCGACTGTGGCAATATCTTCGTAGTCAGCCGAGTGAATTTGAATCCGTTCTGGATATGTTTCTTTGATGCGGTTGAGTACATCTAAGCCGCGGCGTCCGCGCACTCGCTTTTGATCGTTGGCTGAATCAGCTACCAGTTGCAGTTCTTGGAGCACGAATTGCGGTATGATAATTTGACCTTCGAGGAAACCTGTTTCTAGGAGGTTTTCAATCCGGCCGTCTATTATACAGCTAGTATCGACAACTTTGGCAGAAGCTGGTTTGAAAGTACCTTCAGCTACCAACACCGTGTCAAAGCTTTTGGGGTTGATCAGCCGCAAGAAAGCGCGGCCGTGGGTGTCGGTTAAGCTGACGCCTGTGAAGCCGAACATGACGCTTCCCAAGACTGCGACTAGAGGTTTGATGAAGCCGAACTCGCGGGGAATTGGCAGCAGGAACAGCGGAGCCAGCATTAAGTTTGCTACTAGCAGTCCGATGATTAAGCCGATCGCCCGCGTCAGCAGCATCTCCACTGGCATATCGCGGACTTGTTTTTCCAAGCGCCGATAGGTTGTTTGAGCCACTAATCCCATCACGAAGCCGATTAATGCTCCAAAGGAACCTAGTACAGAACTTAAGCCTTGTATATTTGTAACTTGCTGCAGGAGATTGCTCGGCAGGAGTTCGACTCCGTAATAGCCGATGCCTCCGCCTGCGATTATGAATGAGATTATTATGATTGCGTCTAGCATTAGTTCTAGGTTAATGAATTTATTCACATTATATCTTTGCAGTGCTGATACTTGTTTTCATGCTTTGGTCGGATATCGCCCTATTTACTCAGCGATTTTCATAAACTTATATTTCGCGGTTGTACCCTTTGGGGGATGTGCCAGGGAGGCGCTCGAAATTTACTACGCCGGACCCAAAGCAGGCACGAAGTGCGAATAGACCGCCCTGCGGGATGTTCGGGGATTTTGGTCGATTAAAACTGGTATGAGGTTAAATTAACAGAGCCGTAGCTTGCGGGGCGGGACGCCATCGTTCGCAGCGCTTTTTTGGTAAGAAAATGTCATAATATACATAATTATTCATGATGGTTTAATTAAAATTTTAGATTTGAAGTTGCGCTTTTGGCTTGAAATGTAATGAACCCTCCCACAGATTATTTAACATTTGAATTAAAAAAAAGTGTGCAAGCGACAAATTCCGGGATTCCTAGTTCGGCTTACCTGCACATACCTTTTTGTCGCCGCCGCTGTTACTACTGCGATTTTCCGGTTTTTGTGGTGGGCGATCGCAAAAATGGCGAGAATTCCGGGACAATTGTGCAATATGTTGCTGTACTGTGTCAAGAAATTCAAGAAACTAAAAATTTAGGCGCATCTCTGAAAACAGTTTTTTTTGGTGGTGGCACGCCTTCGCTGCTTTCTGTCAGTCAGTTGAGCAATATTTTAGAGACTCTCGACGGCAAATTTGGGATTGCTGCTGAGGCGGAAATTTCTATAGAAATAGATCCGGGTACGTTTACTTTAGAACAGTTGCGGGGATATGTAGCGGCGGGAGTAAATCGAGTTAGTGTGGGAGTGCAAGCTTTTCAAGATGAATTGCTGCAAACTTGCGGGCGATCGCACTCTGTCGCTGATATTTTTGAAGCAGTAGAAATAGTGCGATCGGCGGGTATTGTCAATTTTAGTTTAGACCTAATTTCGGGACTGCCACACCAAACTTTAGAACAGTGGGAAGCTTCCCTGAAATCGGCCGTCGAAATTTCGCCGACTCACCTGTCGAGTTATGACTTAATTGTTGAACAGGGAACTGCTTTCGGGCGCTACTTTGAAGCAGGCGCGCAGCCGCTACCAGCAGATGAAACCGCTGCTGGAATGTACCGTTTAGCGCGGGAAATTCTGACCGGTGCTGGCTACGAACATTACGAAATTTCTAATTACGCTCGCTCTGGCTATCAGTGCCGCCACAACCGCGTTTATTGGGAAAATCGCCCTTATTACGGTTTGGGAATGGGGGCGGCGAGTTATGTGGAAGGCCGGAGGTTAACGAGACCTCGCAAAACTCAAGAATATTATCAGTGGGTGCGATCGATCTCTGGCCTCAATTCCCCAGCTACTCCTCGAATTGGGGGGGAAACCCAGCCAGATATTTACCCACCAATTGAGCAAAATTTTCCCGTCTCAGAAAATGACGTTTTGTTAGAAACGCTGATGCTAGGTTTGCGTTTAGCAGAAGGAGTTAGCCTGTCGGCGCTGACTGAAAAGTTTACTCAGCAAACAGTTGATAAAATTTGGCGTTGTTTACAGCCCTACTGGCGGCAAGGATGGGTAGAAATTATCACTGCGGATGGGGCGATCTCAAATTTAGGTGAGGGCGAGAAACTGCCACTGTCGGGCAATTTGAGGTTGAGCGATCCCGAAGGTTTTTTATTTTCTAATACAATTTTAGCCGATTTGTTCAGCAACTTAGGCGAAGATAATTAGCTCTGTCTGAGGAAGTATACCCCCTGACAAGCGCGATCGGCTCTAAAGCCGGGGCCGCCAATTCGATGAAAGGAAATTTAATCGCTCCCTAGCTTGATCCTCTCTAAAATAGTATATTTTCTCTCGATCCCTACACAAAACTTAAAGGCGAACTAAGCCTTGGGATAGACGCCACGACAGCACTCCAGCCGTCATACTTAAGACTGAACATTTAAAAAGTAATTTAATGAACACTTTAACAACTATCGAGCGCAACCAAACCCAAAACCAGCCCTGCCTTGTAATTAGCGATCGCGGGTGCAATCCTGCTTCCAAGTGTAATTTTTGCGGTCACTACCAACAGGCAAGAGGTTCAGTTGGTCACTGTCAATTGTTGAACGCACCTGTTAGGGGAGGATGGAAATCTTGCACTTTAGCACTGCCGGCTTTTGCACCTTCTTGGGAATAAGTGGAAGGCGCTGATGTTTCCCTGGCGCAATTTATTAATTAACCCAAAAAATCTAAAAAAAATGTATAAAAAATTGTGTTTTAACTGGTAATATGCTATATTAAGTCTAGGTTCGTCGCCGATCGTTCGCACAATTGCACAAACAAGTTAAAAAAATGAATTTGACACTAAATCAGGTAATTTCCGAAGGTCATACGCGCATTTTGTGTTGGTACCTTAATAATACTAGCAAAGTGCAAATCGCTCGTATTACAAATATTCCTAATTGGTATTTTGAGCGGACGGTTTTTCCGGGAGAGCGTTTTTTGTTTGAAGCGTTGCCGGAAGCTCAGTTAGAAGTTTGCAGGAGTGCGGATACGGGTGGTATAGTGTGCGAGCGAATTTTGTGCGATCGGCTGCGAGTTGAAGAATTAAGCACGGCTGATTGAAGATAATTCCTTAGACTTACCAAACAGATGTAGAAACCCGGTTTTTTTTCAGAAACCGGGTTTCTCTGTATGATGATAAAAACTTCGTTTGCGATCGCACTCCCAACCTCATAAACCCGGTTGATTCCTAGATTCCTTGTTACTAAGCCCAAAATTCGTAGAAACTCACATCTTGCACCATTCTCAAGAACAGGCAAGATGCCTGTTCCACAAGAAAATCTACTCTTTGTGGAACAGGCATCTTGCCTGTTCCTAAAAAGCTTATTGACAAGGGTGCAACATCTTAGTATGAACCGGGATTCTCGCCACCCCATGCGTCAGCCCTGAAACTGTCGGAAATGTGGATCTAAGCTAAATTATAAAAAATCAACCACTGTTTAATACTAAAACCCGATGTCCCTCACCGAACAAATCCTCTCCCAACTGCCAGGAGACGCCCTCACAGGCCTGAGAAAAGTCGATCGACTCTGGGAAAACCTCAAACAAAACACCGCAGCAACACCCCAAGCAGTCAAACACAGCCAACAACCCCTCGAAACCCTCGACTTCGACATAGTTATCGGCGGCGGAACCCTAGGAATATTAATCGGTACAGCCTTAGCCGTGCGGGGTTGGCGAGTAGCCTTGATAGAACGCGGCACCCTGCGAGGACGCGATCAAGAATGGAACATTTCTCGCAAAGAATTAGACACATTCTTAGAATTAAATTTGCTATCTGTTGCAGAGATAGAAAAAGCCATAGCTACCGAATACAACCCAGCCCGCATCAGCTTTGCCAACAGCCCAGACATTTGGGTGCGCGACGTACTCAACATCGGAATAGACCCAGTTTACCTCCTAGAAACCTTGAAACAGCGATTCCTAGAAGCCGGAGGCGAACTATTTGAAAATACACCATTTAAAACAGCCACAATTCATCCAAATGGAGTCCTTGTAGAATCGGAAAATACCGATTTACAACTTGACAAAAAATTATTTAAAACCCGATTATTATTAGACGCAATGGGGCATTTTTCGCCTATTGTCCGCCAAGCAAGACAAGGCAAAAAACCCGACGCCGTATGTTTAGTAGTCGGCAGTTGCGCTCAAGGATACCCCAAAAACGACACTGGCGATATATTTGCATCCTTCACCCCAATGCAAAATCAGTGCCAATATTTTTGGGAAGCATTTCCAGCCAGAGACGGCCGCACCACCTACTTATTTACCTACATAGACGCCGACACAGAAAGATTCAGTTTAGAAACATTATTTGAAGAGTATTTGCGCTTGCTTCCCCAATATCAAAACGTCGAAATCGAACAGTTAAAATTCCAAAGAGCACTCTACGGATTCTTCCCCTGTTATCGCCAAAGTCCTCTAAAAACCCCTTGGGATCGCATACTTCCAGTCGGAGACAGCAGCGGTAGCCAATCTCCCCTCAGCTTCGGCGGTTTCGGCGCCATGGTACGCCACCTCAAACGCTTGACTCTAGGAATTGAGGAAGCTTTGACAAGCGACAGTCTCAGCAAAAATTCCCTCGCACTTTTGCAACCCTACCAGCCGAATCTATCAGTTACCTGGTTGTTTCAGCGTTCGATGAGTGCTGCGATGAATCAAAGAATAGACCCTAATCAAATAAATCAACTTTTGGCTGCCGTATTTCAGGTAATGGAAGACTTGGGAGAACCAATAATCAAACCGTTTCTTCAGGATATCGTGCTGTTTCCGGCTTTGTCACAAACCCTGTTTAAAACAGCAATTAGCCATCCCGGATTAGTTCTGAAAATTATCCCGCAGGTAGGAATAGCTAATTTGCTCGATTGGATGGTTCATTATGTAAATTTAGGAATTTATACGGGATTGCAGCCTTTGGGGAAAGCCGTAGAACCCCAGGTAAAAAATTTAGCCCCGGAGCAGCAATATTATTTTCACCGATTAGTTGAAGCCTGGAAATATGGCGCTGGAGGCGATTATTAACTGATTAATTGTGGCACAGGCATCTTGTTCGTGGCTAATATCTGAACAGGCAAGATGCCTGTTCCACAACACAATATAATTTATTGATTAATTAATTGTGGCACGTGCAAGATGCCTGTGGCTAATATCTGAACAGGCAAGATGCCTGTTCCACAACACAATAACATCATTATATTAGTTGTGAGTCATGAAGGAGCTATAACTGCTAAAGCTTGGGGAATCACTCGAAATTTTGCAGGCGTGTAAGTTGTAATTTCACCGTCAGTATTAATCGGACGGCGTTTGCTAGTATTAACCTCAAATTCTTGAGCGTGCAAGGCGCGAACGTTAGGCCAACTGGTATGATTTCCTTGCCTCATAGCTGGCAGCAAAGCAATGATTTCCCACCATTTTTTTATTTCCAAACTGTACAAATCTAGTCGCTTGTCGTCGATTGTGGCATCCTCGGCAACTGTCATGCCACCGCCGTAGTAGCATTGGTGACAAGTTAAGACTGTAAGTCTTTTGTCAAGAGGCTTTTAGAGAATTGTTGAAAAAAAACTGGTCAGACC
>NZ_JAUPTE010000036.1:0-27794 GCF_036701705.1 Microcoleus sp. w1-18aA5
GGGGTAAAAAGGCGATCGTTCCTTGTAGTGCAAGGGTTTGTGAGATTTGAACATTCCCCCTACTGGGGGAACTTCAGCTTAAGACTCTTGTGGGCTGGTAATTATGCCCGCCCCCAAGGTAAAAATTCCACTCTGGGCCGATCGACAAATTAGACCAATATCTTGCCCATTGGAAATGAACACTTTGATGCGTCAAGTTCATGCTTTGGGCGGAAATTCTGACGATCCATTACCTGCGTCTGCTGCTGTTCAAGTGCTGTCGGGCGATCGCCCCTGATGTATGATCGGATAAAATAGTGTAAGTTGGGTAGCAGTCTGGGGGTATAAATTTGATTGAATTGCGTACTTTTAGCACCTGTAGGTAACAAAAGCGATGACTGTTGTAACTGCGAAAAGATTCTCTATCGAAGAATATCACCGTTTGGGAGAACTGGGATTTTTCGGTCCCGATGACCGAGTAGAATTGATTCGCGGAGAAATTATAAATATGGCTGCTAAAGGTAGGCTTCACTCTGTTTGTAACAGTCTTTTACTTGAGGAGTTAGTCATTTTACTGGCAAGACGCGCTCGCTTGCGCGTACAAGAGCCGATTATCTTGTCTGCTACTGATAGCGAACCCGAACCTGATGTTGTTATCGCCCGCAATCGCTCTGATAATTATTTATCTTCTCACCCTGAAGCTGCGGATATCTTGTTGGTAATTGAGGTTTCTGATTCTACTTTAAAGTATGACCAGAGAACTAAGTTATCTCTCTATGCGGAAGCTGGCATTTCTAATTATTGGATATTTAATTTGGTTGATAATCAACTGGAACTGCACAGCGAACCTTATCAAAAAAGACAAGGTGATTTCAATTATCGAGTCAAACGAGTTGTTCTGCAAAATGAGACTGTTGTAATTCCCGGTTTTCCCGAATTGTCTCTGGATTTATCTTTGGTATTTCCAGCCTAATTTAAAAGTACGATAAAATCAAGATTATAGAACCCCTTTGATCTCTTGAGGTCGATCGCTCACAACGGTCGATCGCCTAGATAGTGATTTCAGATGCAGTCGATCGGCGCGATCGGTATTTTGACATTTTGTAGACTAAAAATCATAGCAAACTTCACTTCCTATGTCAAGTCTTTGTCCTAAAATTACAGCGTATTCCAGGTTTGTGAAGTGTAGGGACACTGCAGTGCCGTGTCCCTACGGCGAGCTAACTATAGGCGGGTGTACTTCCTAAATGTGGAATCTGCTGTAGACTTTGTGCAAAAATCGGAACAATACTTGTGTAATCTTTGAGCTTTCCGCATACTAATCACTAGACAGAGGAAACCACAACATGATCCAAACCATATCCAAAACAATCACGTTTGATGAGTTCGTTGCTTGGTATCCAGAGAACTCTGTCCACAAGTACGAATTACACAATGGAGTAATTGTTGAAATGCCTTTAGGAACTGGCGACCATTCCGACGTTACAGGTTTCATCTCAGGTGAAATCAATTTTGAAATCAGACGACTGCAATTGCCTTACTCCATCCCCGGTGACTGCCTGCTCAAACCCCGTAACGAATCAGGCTACCAACCAGATGTAATTGTCCTAGACCGAACCGCACTTGCAAGCGAACCGCGCTGGAAAAAAGAATCAGTCATCACGATGGGCTCTTCGGTGCGACTGGCTGTAGAGGTGGTCAGTACGAACTGGCGGGATGATTATTTTTTCAAAGCTTCCGACTATGAAGAAATGGGCATTCCCGAATACTGGATTGTAGACTATCTTGGTTTAGGCGGTCGCAAGTTTATCGGCAATCCCAAACAACCCACTCTCTCGATTTACCAGCTAGTAGATGGGGAGTATCAGGTAAAACAGTTTAGGGGAAGCGAGACTGTTGAGTCGCTGGCTTTTCCAGAATTGAGCTTAACAGCAGAGAAGATTTTTCTTGCTGGCTTGCCGAACTAGCAAGTCGAAATTATGCAAAGGGCGTAAGATTGTCGAAGCCTTCCGACGACACCAAAACCTGACAATTGGGTCAAAATCTGGCAGCGAAAAAGCGGGAAAGTACGATCGCACAAAGCCTAAAAATTCTCATCTCGCCCACGATCGCACAAATATCACACAACAACTGCGGACACCACAACAGTCCAGAGCTTCCACATACACATTGCAATTTTTTTAATTGTGTGATATCATAAAACGTTCTTAAAAATAGCGCAACACTAACTATTACTGCATGGCAACCAAGCCAACGATCGCATTTACTCACCTCGGCTGCGAAAAAAATCGCATCGATACCGAACACATGATTGGCTTGCTGGCTCAAGCGGGCTATCAAGTCGATTCTAATGAAGAATTAGCCGATTATGTTGTAGTCAATACTTGCAGTTTTATCCAAGCGGCGCGAGAAGAGTCAGTCCGCACCTTGGTAGAATTGGCAGAAGCTAATAAAAAAGTAGTCATCACCGGCTGCATGGCACAGCATTTTCAGCAGGAATTGCTGGACGAATTGCCCGAAGCAGTCGCAATTGTCGGCACTGGCGACTATCATAAAATCGTCAGTGTTATGCAGCAGGTGGAAAAGGGCGATCGAGTTTCCCTCGTCTCTTCAGAACCTACTTACATCGCTGACGAAACTACTCCCCGCTACCGCACAACATCGGAAGGTGTGGCTTATCTGCGAATAGCAGAAGGGTGCGACTACCGCTGTGCATTTTGCATTATCCCGCACTTGCGCGGAAATCAAAGGTCGCGGACGATCGAGTCTATTGTCGCCGAAGCTAAGCAATTAGCCTCCGAAGGGGTAAAAGAAATTATTTTAATTTCTCAAATTACCACCAACTACGGCAAAGATATTTATGGCGAACCGAAACTAGCCGAACTACTTCGCGCTTTGGGTGAAGTAGATGTACCTTGGATTCGGATGCACTACGCCTATCCTACAGGTTTGACTCCGCAAGTTGTCCAGGCAATCCGGGAAACGCCCAACGTTTTGCCTTATTTGGATTTACCCCTGCAACACTCGCACCCGGAAATTCTGCGGGCGATGAATCGGCCTTTTCAAGCTGGGATTAATGATTCTATAGTCGATCGGCTCAAAGCAGCACTTCCGGGCGCTGTGATGCGGACAACTTTTATTGTCGGCTTCCCCGGCGAAACCGACGAACACGCAGCACACTTGCTGGAATTTGTCAAGCGCCACGAATTCGATCACGTAGGAGTTTTTGTATTTTCGCCAGAAGAAGGAACCCCAGCCTTCAGCTTGCCCCAGCAAATACCTGCAGAAATAATGGAAATGCGGCGCAATTCGGTAATGGCGGCACAACAACCTATATCATTGAAGAAGAATCAAGAATCTGTCGGTCAGGTAGTTGATGTCCTGATAGAACAAGAACAACCAGAGACAGGTGAGTTGATTGGTAGATCCGCTCGGTTTTCCCCAGAAGTAGATGGACTCGTCTATGTGACAGGAGAAGCGCGGCTGGGATCGATCGTGTCTGTGAAAATTACTGGTGCAGATGTCTACGACCTCTACGGTCAAGTCGATTTTAGATTTTAGATTTTAGATTTTAGATTGACTGCACAGACTCATCTGGGAGCTCGATCTTTTATCTAAAATTGTGGGATCGACCCTCATGAGTTGACGTGGCACTGTATCCGGTGCTGGGCGGGGTCAAGTGTAAGTGTTGCTGGAACTGTCGCGATCGGCGGTGTGGCGAACAAAAACCGGGCACCAGCCAAAAATGATTAGCGGATTGTGCATCAAAAGTAACGGTTTGTACAATATTGTGCAAAGATATCTAGCAAAGGGGTTATAAACCTTTATTAGCCCTATCTGGCAATCGGCGCTCCCCCTCGGGGTGCGGTTATCTCTACAGAACGATCGGAAAATTTTAACGAATTTAATGTTTTGTTTCTGAATGTAAAGAGTTATGATAGTAACAAGCCAGAAATAAGCGGGGAGAATTTGAGATTGCTTCGCCGTCCGCCCTACACCACAACGGTATCCCGAAAGAGTGTTGAGATGGATAGGCGGTAACGGTCGCTGCATCCCCTGCTCAATCCCGCAGGCGACGGATTGCGGGATAGCGCCTGAACCAATAAACCTGTTACTACTATGTAGTGAAGTGGGGCTGGTCATGATCCTCACTATAAAATGCCTAAGAGGGAAAGCTTGCAAGTACCTCAAAGGAAGTCCAATGTCCTGTTTTAAGAATGTTGGAAGCCTATAACCCGACCCCTGGCGGTTGGTATCGGTGATGTCACAAAATCAAAGACGGCTGTCGAATTGGTAAATTTAGTCACCATCGACGGAGCTGCCCTATACTCGATTGCTATTTAAGAAGGTGCGCGCAGGCGCAGCACCATAAAGAACTCTTATGAGTTCCTGCCCTAGAGCAGAAATCCGCATCCGAGTTGGGCAACTTAGAAGGCTAAGACTCGTTATTAGGAGCATTAATGAATTTATTGTTTGAAGGCTTAGGTCTTTCGGAAGAACTCGTTCTCCATCTGGAAACACTAGGCTTTACAGAACCTACTCCCATCCAAGTACAAGCAATTCCGCACCTGTTAGCAGGTCGCGACGTTGTGGGTCAAGCCCAAACAGGGACAGGCAAAACGGCAGCATTCTCGTTGCCCATCTTGGAGCGGATTGATTTAGATGTGACTGCGGTGCAAGCACTGGTGCTGACGCCGACTCGCGAATTGGCGATGCAAGTAACTGAAGCCATCCGCGATTTGAGCGGCATCAGCAGCGACGGCCCGGTAAAAGTGGGTCGCTCTCTGCAAGTTCTGACGGTGTACGGCGGTCAATCGATCGATCGTCAAATGCAGCGTTTGAAGCGCGGCGTTCACGTCGTTGTCGGTACACCTGGACGCATATTGGATATGCTCAGCCGTGGCAGCCTGAAGCTAGACAAGGTAAAATGGCTGGTTTTGGATGAAGCTGACGAAATGCTGAGCATGGGCTTTATCCAAGATGTGGAAAAAATCTTGGATGCTGCACCAAAAGAACGTCAAACGGCATTTTTCTCGGCGACGATGGAAGCTTCCATTCGGAAATTGGTAGCGCGGCATTTGCGTAACCCAGTCAACGTCACCGTAGAACAGCCAAAAGCAACGCCGAAGCGCATCAGCCAAGGCGTGTACATGATTCCCCGTGGCTGGTCGAAGGCAAGGGCTCTACAGCCAATCCTAGAAATGGAAGACCCGGAATCTGCACTGATTTTTGTGCGGACTCGGCAGTCGGCGGCAGAACTCACCAGCCAACTGCAAGCAGCAGGTCACAGCGTTGATGAGTATCACGGTAATTTGAATCAGGCACAACGGGAACGTTTGTTGCATCGGTTCCGCCAATGTCAGGTGCGCTGGGTAGTGGCGACTGATATTGCGGCGCGGGGTTTGGACGTGGATCACTTGACTCACGTGATTAACTACGATTTACCCGACAGTGTGGAAAGCTACGTTCACCGGATCGGACGCACGGGCCGGGCTGGTCGCGAAGGAACGGCGATTACGCTGATTCAACCGGTCGATCGCCGCAAACTGCGCTTGATTGAACGCCACGTGCGATCGAGCTTGACGGTGCGAAACATTCCGACACGGGCGCAAATTGAAGCACGTCAGTTGGAAAAGATGCAGGGTAAAGTTCGCGAAGCTTTGGCTGGCGAACGGATGGCATCTTTCTTGCCTCTGGTGTCTCAGTTATCCGAGGAGTACGACTCCCACGCGATCGCCGCTGCTGCTTTGCAAATGGCTTTCGATCAAAGCCGTCCTGCTTGGATGGGCGCTGATTACGCTCAACAAGAAGATCCCCCGATTGGTGGAGAAAACAGCGTCAAGCCAATCTTGATCAAAAAGCGGGCTAAGACTGGTGAGGCGACTTTTTCTGGAGCACCGAGTGCTCCTGTTCCCCAGAACCGCTAATTGGTAGGGTGCACAATGTGCACCTTATTTAGAATTATTGTAGAGATGCGATCAATCGCACCTCTACTCTTTTTATGGGTGTGATCCCCAATCCGAGAGCCCTCGGCGGTTGAAACCGCGAACAAACGAAGTCTACTCCTAGCGGACAGAGAATTGGATAAGTAAAGATGCAAGTTAGCGATCGGAGAATTTCTGTAACTAATTCTATGCTGAGAACGTTAATTGATGAATTGGGTACTGAGTGTCAAAATGTGATTACTTTAATCCATCAGCTTCAGTTACCTGATTTGAGCGATCGACAAAAAGCTGAAATTCTAGCAGACTTCCTTCCTCTCTGCAATTCATCTGAACGTTCACTGCGGAGAGGATTTTCAGACACTAATTGCTGAGGAAATGGCAATATTGTCGGATGATGATGAAGAGGATTAAAAATAATCGGGCGATTTCCTACGGGATAGCTACGCTTCACGCACATCAGCAAAAAGCCCTCCAGTCAACTCACAAAAAGGCTAAAAATCCTCATAAATAAGGAATAAAGTCCTTAGTACAAACTTGTGAACCCGGACTTTTGCACAGTTGTTTAATATTTCAGTTTAGCTGCGTGCTCACAATAATTTTTTGCACGCGATCGCCCTTAATTTCCACAATCAAATTAGAAGCCTTTTGGTCATTGCTGTAAGTCAAGCGAGTCACTCCACTTTTAACAGATTGCGACCCGTAACCGTAAGTTTTAACGACTTTTTGGCTGTTATCTCCTAGCTTCACACCATCAATTGTCAGAAACTTGGGATTGGTAGTAGAAACTAAATAAACTTTTCCCTCCCATGCTGCTACCGTCAATCCTGAGTAGGTTAGCGTGCGAATCTTGCCGCCGATGCCAGATCCAGCAGGTTTAGTTTCGTCGCGCTGCGGTTTTCCCAAGTTACGTTTTGCCTCTTCTACAGACATCCCCAACCGAACGCCGCCAATCCCCAGGCGCGAATAGTTCAGCGCCGCCGGCTTTTGTGTCGCGCTGAGAATTCTTTCTAGAGTCGCAACAGTTTGATTCATAGCAGGAACCGGACGAACTAAAGCAGCAAATCCTAAGCTCGAAATTGCAAGATTCATCATGATGCCAGCGAGGGCTGTTGTCACAAATATTTTTACCATTTTTTTATAGCTTTATTTGGCAATGTATTCGTGCGATCGCCCCCTCGATCCGGATGGATACTAATAGGACTTACACACACACTCCTGGACGCACGGCGATCCTCTGAAACCGAATTTTTTTACCAAAACTACACAAACAAACCCGGTTTTTAGCATAAATCTTAGGTTTAACAGTCAGGTATTCAGGAAGAAACCCGGTTTCTAGCGCAACCTAGGTAAGTCCTGACTAATATTTTTTAACTTGTGAAAACCACCAATTTCGGGCGAACCGAATTTGCTCCCGTACAAACTTGCGTCCGCCTGCGAGGACTAAAAAAAAGAATAAAGGAGGTAAATCAAGGGAAATTGCTGTGATATCCTAACAAAAGCCATATCTCGATAAAATTAGCAATTTAGATGACCGCAACAGATTCTACTAAACACCAAAAATCCAAAGCCCTCAAACCCGGTAGCCGTCGCCCCGCTAAAGAACTTTGCAGCGAGTGCGGTTTGTGCGACACATATTACATCCATTATGTCAAGGAATCTTGTGCTTTCTTAACACAGCATATTGCAGAATTAGAAGCAGAGATTCACGGGCGATCGCGCAATCTCGACAATCCTGACGACTGGTATTTCGGAGTCAGTCAAAACATGATGGCGGCTCGGAAAAAAGAGCCGATCGAGGGCGCTCAGTGGACGGGGATCGTCAGCACAATTGCGATTGAAATGCTCGAAAAAGGAATTGTAGAAGGCGTTGTTTGCGTCCAAAATACTAAAGAAGACCGCTTTCAACCGATGCCGATAATTGCTAGAAATCGTGAAGAGATTCTCGCAGCAAAAGTCAACAAACCAACTCTCTCCCCCAATCTTTCAGTATTAGAACAAATCGAAAAATCGGGGATGAAGCGGCTGTTAGTAATTGGCGTCGGCTGTCAAATTCAAGCTTTGCGAACAGTTGAGAAAAAACTCGGTTTAGAAAAGCTCTACGTTTTGGGAACTCCCTGTGTCGATAATGTCAGCCGCGCCGGCTTGCAGAAATTCCTAGACACGACTAGCCGCTCTCCTGAAACGGTGGTTTCTTACGAGTTTATGCAAGACTTTAACGTTCACTTCAAACACGAAGATGGTTCAGAAGAAAAAGTGCCGTTTTTTGGCTTGAATACTAAGGAATTGAAAGATGTTTTTGCTCCTTCTTGTTTGAGCTGTTTTGATTATGTCAATTCTTTAGCAGATTTAGTTGTGGGCTACATGGGCGCACCCTTTGGCTGGCAGTGGATTGTGGTGCGAAATGACACCGGGCAAGAAATGTTAGAGTTGGTAACGGATCAGCTAAATACTCAGCCGGTGATGTCTCAGGGAAACAGAAAAGAGGCGGTTCAGCAAAGCATTCCTGCTTATGAAAAAGGAGTGACTTTGCCGATGTGGGCGGCGAAGTTAATGGGAGTTTTTATTGAGAGAATTGGGCCGAAGGGTTTGGAATATGCTCGGTTTTCGATTGATTCTCATTTCACTCGCAATTATCTGTACGTGAAGCGCAATTACCCGGAGAAATTAGAGGCTCATGTGCCGGAATATGCTAAGCGGATTGTCGCGCAGTATAAGTTGCCCGATGTGTAAACTTGTAGGGTGCGTCAGTCAGGAGTTGTTGGATTCTTGAAAAAATAACGCTAATTGACGCACTCTAATACTCAAGGATAGCAAAAGATAGAAAACAAATGCACTTGGGAACAATCGAATTATGGAATCGCAGAACGTTAACTAGACTGGCTATCCTTAGTACGATCTTAATTACTCTAATTAGTGGGATATGGTTGAGTATGATTGCAATGCCAGGGAAAAGCTACAGCGGGACAATTCCCCCTTTAACAGCACAGGAAATATCGCTCCGAGATGATTTACAGCGCGATGTGGAAAAGCTCGCTGGTGAAATCGGAGAGCGCAACTTTATACAATATCAAAAACTTGGAGAAGCTGCTGACTTTCTCGAAGCATCTTTTCAAGCTGCTGGCTATAAAGTTGAACGACAAGGATATAAAATTGATGATAAATTTTATTATAACATAGAAGTGGAGATTCCAGGGGGTAAAAAGGCAGATGAAATAGTTGTAATTGGGGCACATTATGATTCTGTGGTGGGGAGTCCAGGGGCAAATGATAACGCAACTGGGGCGGCGGGAGTGCTGGCTTTAGCGAGAATTTTTGCAGGTAAAAAGCCTGAAAAGACTGTGCGTTTTGTTGAGTTTGTGAATGAGGAACCGCCTTTTTTCTGGACTGCTGATATGGGGAGTTTGGTTTATGCGAAAAGATGCAGAGAGCGTAACGAAAAAATTGTTTCTATGCTCAGTTTAGAAACAATTGGTTATTACTCTGATGCCAAAAACAGTCAGAAATATCCAGCACCATTAAACCTTTTTTATCCTACATCGGGAAATTTTATCGGATTTATTGGCAATACATCCTCCAGTAAATTGGTTAGAGAGGCGATCGCATCTTTCCGTCGCCATGCTGAATTTCCCTCGGAAGGTGCAGCAATTCCGGGTGGCATTCCTGGTGTTGGTTGGTCTGATCAATGGTCTTTTTGGCAACATGGTTATCCAGGGCTGATGGTGACAGATACTGCTCCCTATCGCTATCCTTACTATCACACGGCGCAAGATACACCCGATAAGGTTGACTGGGAACGGACGGCGAAGGTGATAAGTGGATTGGAGAAAGTTGTGGCAGATTTGGTGGGAGTTGATATCAATTAGTTGAGTGGGTGCAGAGCGTGGAAATATCCTCGCTCGGCATAGAATATCATGCAAACTGACGCACCTAAAAATTAGTATAAGTTGCCTGAGTGAGGTGATTAAGAGAGTTTGTAATAGATGTTTTGCAGGGACACGGTAAGGCAGTGTCTTTGTTTTATACAGTGGGGAAATTAGAGGTAGAAGATTATGACACTCATAGTTGCACACAAACACATGAAGTTACCAAAGTCGATCGCACTTACTTGTTGTGTGCTTCTAGCATTATCTGGAAATGGACTGTCTGCGAAGGCTGCAGAAACGCGATCGGGAAACAAAACATTTGCTGAATGGTGTCGCGAAAAAGATTCTTTGAGTTCAGAAGCTAAACATACTGTTGATATGCTGTTAAAAATAGCAGGAACTACTGAGTGCGATGAGGCAGATCGCCAACTTTCTAGTATCACAGGAATTAGCTTTACGGACCAAAGAATCAGCGACATCAAACCGCTAGCATCCTTAACTAACCTGAACGTTCTCCGGCTCATCAACTGTTCTATCAGCGACATCAAACCCCTAGCATCCTTGACTAACCTGACTTTGCTCAACCTCAGCAGCAATCAGATCGTTGACATCAAACCGCTAGCATCCTTGGTTAACCTGAAAGTGCTCAACATCGGGAACAATCAGATCAGCGACATCAAACCCCTAGCATCCTTGACTAACCTGACTGGAATCGTCCTCATCGAAAATCAGATCGATGACATCAAACCGCTAGCATCCTTGACTAACCTGAAAGAGCTTTTCCTCCGCAGCAATCAGATTGACGACATCAAGCCACTAGCATCTTTGACTAACCTGGCTAAGATTGATCTCAGCAGCAATCAAATTAGTGACATCAAACCGCTAGCATCTTTGATGCAACTGACTTTTATCGAGCTCAGTAGCAATCAGATTAGTGACATCAAATCACTAGCATCCTTGACTAACCTGGAAGGAATTAACCTCAGCAGCAATCAAATCGGTGATATCAAACCGCTAGCATCCTTGACAAATCTGGAAGGGCTATCACTTAACAAGAATGAGATCGCTGACCTTAAACCGCTAGTATTCTTGACTAAACTGGAGATTCTCTGGCTCAACAACAATCAAATCGTTGATATCAAACCGCTAGCATCCTTGACTAATCTGACTTTGCTCTCACTGGAAAACAATCAAATCGTTGATATCAAACCGCTAGCATCTTTCACTAAACTGACTGAACTCTACCTCAGCGGAAATCCGATCGCCCCTAAAACTTGCCCTCTCAAGCCAGAGTCTATCTGTAAGTGGGAACCACAAACTAAACCATAAAAGTTTACAGTGACGCCCGATCGCACTTAAATATTTCTGTTACGAAGGATAAATTTGCTATTCCTGAGAAAAACCCGATCGCCCTTATTGACTAAAAGCGATCGCACCTCCCTTCCTACAAATCAGCAGCATGCTGCTTCAATTCATCCAAAGAAACGTATTCCAAAGTCAGGGCGTGAGTCGCACCCAAAACCACAAGCGGCGCACATCCCGCATCCATTGCTTCCTTCCAGCGAGAAGCGCACAAACACCAACAATCCCCAGGCTTCAAACCGGGAAAGTTAAATTCAGGAACCGGAGTGCTCAAATCATTTCCGTTCGATTTAGTGAATTGCAAAAACTCTTCTGTCAGTTGAGCACAAACAGTGTGAGCCCCAAAGTCGCCACCACCTGTATTGCATTTGCCGTCCCGATAATATCCTGTCATTGGCGAAGTGCAGCAAGTCTCTAACTTTCCGCCCAGCACATTTGTAGCTTCCGTCACCATCGCAACTCCTGAGTAAAACTCTTCGATCTAATTTTACACAACTCGTTGTTTATATATTTTTTTCCATGACAAAGTTGATTAATTTTTGTCCTCTGCATTCTACTTCTTGTTTTCTAATCACAATAAATCCCTGGCTTTCAAAAAAAGGTCGAGCTGTAATGCTGACTTCGGCAAATAACTTGTTAATTCCTAAGTCTTGGGCTTTTGACTCAATTTGTTTTAAAATTAGCCTGCCGACTCCTTGCCTTTGAAAATGTTGATGACAGAAAAAGCAATCGATATGGCCGCTTGCTTCTAATTCCCCAAAACCTGCAATTTTCTCACCCTCTTCTGCTACGAAAGTAAATTTACTGCTTAAACTTTTAGTCCAACTTTCGATATCCATATCTGCTGGCGCCCAAGCATCTACTTGTGCTTGTGTGTAATCGCGGATGTTTACTTGGTGTACGGTGTCGTAAAATAGTTTTACAATTTGTTGGGTATCACCGATTTCGTAGGTTCGTACTCTCATAAATTATCTCGCTGCGATCGCTTGTTTAATATTAATTTGGGATTTTTAACCGCTTCGGAACGCGGATGGATGTTGTCTTGTACCATTTTGGCTCATTTCTTGCAGCGCGATCGACCAAAAATTCTCGCCCACTCCCTTGACAAACTCTCTTCCTCTATGTTATTGAAGCAAAAGCAAACTTAACTCGAATTAACAGTACATCAATCCAGCAGCTTAACGAATAAGGCTTGAAACTTATGAGAGAAATTGGGCCCGATCCAAACCGACCCTATCCGATGCCCGACCAACGGCGCGTATGCTTCCTCAAAAACTTTATTAAATCCCCCAACATTATCGTCGGCGATTACTCATATTACGATGATCCCAGAGATCCAGAAAACTTTGAAAAAAATGTACTTTATAACTACGGAAACGACCGATTAATTATTGGAAAATTTTGTGCGATCGCCACCAACGTCAAATTCATTATGAACGGTGCAAATCACAAACTAGACGGCATTTCAACTTATCCTTTTCCTGTTTTTGGGAATGGTTGGGAAACAGCGATGAATTTATTAATGGAACTGCCAAGTAAAGGCGATACCGTCATTGGCAATGATGTTTGGATCGGCTATGAATCCCTGATTATGCCCGGAGTCAAAATCGGCGACGGTGCCGTCATTGCCGCCAAATCCGTTGTAGTAAGAGACATTCCCGCTTACACCGTTGTCGGTGGAAACCCCGCCCATCCCATCAAACAGCGTTTCAGCAATGCTCAAGTTGCACAACTATTAGAAATTAGGTGGTGGGATTGGGAAATCGACAAAATTTCGCGCAATGTCAGCATAATTATGCAAGGCGATATTCCAGCACTCAGCAATGCTGAGTAAACTCCAAAATACAGCAATTTTTGATTAACAAAGTGGAGGTTTAAAAATGTTGAAAATTGCCTACTTAATTTTCTGTATTCTAGGCACTGCTTTGCCCTACTCCCAGTTTGTCCCGTTTCTTTTAGAAGAAGGGTTGAATATTAAGGCTTTTTTCGGTGAGTTGTTTGCCAATCAAATTTCCGGCTTTTTCGGCATGGATGTAATAGTGTCATCCCTGGTTTTTGGTACTTTTGTATTTAGCGAAGGCTCGCGTCTAAAAATGAAAAACTTGTGGATTTATATTGCCAGTAACTTACTGGTGGGTGTTTCCCTGGGTTTGCCTTTATTTCTCCTAATGCGGCAGCGCAAACTTGAAGAAACACTTTGAGAGTTTTGTAGTTGTTGGGTTTTGCTTTCGCTAAACCCAACCTACACAATCTGAAAATCCAACATCAGCGTCAATCTGCGTGCATCTGCGGTTAAAAATCCTCAGATTCTTGCAAAAAATCTACTCTTTAATTCAAAAGTCAGGGAAGAACAAAGATCCCCCCTACCCCAAGAGGCACCGCCCTACAACTTACTTAGCTGGGCCCACAGCCTCGATCGCATCCTCCAAGGCGATCGATACATGAGTCCAATGAGTTCCCCCCTGACAAAAAGCCACGTAAGGCTCCCGCAGAGGCCCGTCAGCAGAAAACTCCGACGTACTCCCATCAATAAAAGTGCCCCCAGCCATCACTAACTGACTTTCATACCCGTGCATCGGAGCCGGCACGGGATCTAAATAGGAGCCAACGGGAGAATTTTGCTGAACGGCGCGACAAAAAGCAATTAACTTATCAGCAGAACCGAATTCGATCGCCTGAATCACATCTCGTCTTCTAGCCAAAGGCATAGGATTCACTCGATAACCCAACTTATAAAAAACATAAGCCGTCAAATGATTGCCCTTCATCGCCTCCCCCACACAACCGGGAGCCATAAACAAACCCTGAAACAGCAACCGATTCAAATCAAAAGTTGCGCCGCCGCTGCTACCGATTCCCGGCGCCGTCAAGCGACAAGTTGCCGCCTCTACTAAATCAGCCCTCCCAGCAACGTAACCGCCCGCAGGGACGATCGTACCCCCCGGATTTTTGATCAAAGAACCCGCCATCAGATCCGCACCCACAGCAGTAGGTTCGCAATCATCAACAAACTCTCCGTAACAATTATCAACAAAGCAAATTGTGTTAGGATTCTGATGTTTGACTATGGCGACGATTTTTTCAATCTCAGAAATAGACAAACTCGACCGCCAAGAATAGCCGCAAGAGCGCTGGATAAAAACCAGGCGAGTCTTTGCTGAAATAGTAGAGCTCAGTGCCTGCCAATCCAAACTTCCTTCGCGAGTTAGAGGCAACTCACGGTAACTAATGCCAAACTCAAGCAGTGAACCTTGACCTTGCCCCCGCAAGCCGATCACTTCTTCTAAAGTATCGTAGGGAGAACCAGCCACTGCCAACATTTCATCACCAGGACGCAGGATGCCAAAAAGAGCACAGGCGATCGCGTGAGTACCCGAAACAAACTGTACCCGGACAGCCGCGGCCTGGGCCCCTACCACTTCGGCAAACACCCCGTCCAAAGTCTCCCGACCCAAATCATCGTGGCCGTAACCCGTAACCCCTGCAAAATGGTGGACTCCAACCCGGTGGCTGCGAAAAGCTTTTAAGACTCGTTGAAGATTTTGCTTGACTGTAGTGTCAATACCAGAAAAAATCTGAAAGAGTGCCTGTTCTGCTTCCTGTAGCCGTGAAACGCTATTCATCTATACCTCGCTCACCCTTTGCGTGCGCGCTGTTCATTATGGCGTAGATGCGGCCCCTAGTTTGTAAACATAATATATTCATGACGATTGCAACTTCCAAAAAAACTTCTCCTGATTGGCCTGTCGTAGGCTTTATGGCCTTTCTGCACATCGGTGCTTTATTTGCTTTGCTGCCGGGTAATTTTAGCTGGTCTGCGGTCGGGCTAGCTGTCTTCCTGCATTGGGTAACAGGTGGTTTAGGAATTACTCTCGGATATCACCGCCTCGTCACCCACCGCAGTTTTCAAACACCGAAATGGCTAGAGTATTTTCTAGTTATTTGCGGTACCCTTTCCTGTGAAGGTGGCCCGATCGACTGGGTAGGAATGCACCGGTTACACCACATACATTCCGACACCGAAACAGATCCCCACGATTCCAATCAAGGCTTCTGGTGGAGCCACATGGGCTGGATGCTCTCGGATCTCCCGATCAGAGTGGAAATCCCCCGCTTTACTAAAGACATCGGCGACGACCCAGTATACAAGTTTCTCCAAGCATATTTTATCCCCATCCAAGTCGTCTTCGGTGTGTTGCTTTATTTATTAGGCGGCTGGTCTTTCGTGGTTTGGGGCGTGTTTATGCGGATCGTGGTGGTGTTCCACTGCACTTGGCTTGTTAACAGCGCTACCCACAAATTTGGCTACCGCACCTACGAGTCGGGCGATCGATCTACCAACTGCTGGTGGGTTGCCCTGCTCACCTACGGCGAAGGCTGGCACAATAACCACCACGCCTTTCAATACTCGGCGCGCCACGGTCTCCAATGGTGGGAAATCGACTTCACCTGGATGACAATTCAACTGCTGCAAGCACTTGGTTTGGCAACAAAAGTGAAATTAGCAGAAAAATAGCATGGGCAATGAGTCATGGGTTGTCGGTCATCAGTTCTGGACTAATGGCTCGTGACCAATGCCTCATCCTGTTTTTGCCAACGGTATAGGTTGGGTTGAAGTCAGCTCGAATCATCTGGTGCGATCGACCCAACCAAAACCAGAATCAGTTATAATATAATTGGGAACAAAAAATTTTGTTTGGCAGCCAAATTTTTTATTTTCAGAATACAACCGTAAATCTTTTTCAATCCTAATCCCAAATCTATCATTGATTCTTTATTAGTTTGGGCAAGAGTGCAGCAAAAAAGTTCACTGCTCAATCCCAACTATTATGCGTGAATCTAGCTCGGCATCTCATCAGAAATCAAAAAGAGAATGACAATTGCAACGCAAGAAAAACTCCAATACAATTGGAAGCACGTTATTAGTTTAGCAGGACTTCATATCGGCGCTTTGTTCGCACTGCTACCCAGTAACTTCAATTGGACAGCAGTTGGTTTAACAGTATTCATGCACTGGATAACCGGCGGTTTGGGAATAACTCTCGGATGGCATCGTATGCTCACCCACCGCAGTTTTCAGACACCAAAATTCGTAGAATATTTTCTAGCATTTTGCGGAGCCCTTGCCTGTCAAGGAGGAATAATTGATTGGGTTGGGCTGCACCGATTGCACCACACCAACTCTGACCAAAATGCGCTAGACCCTCACAATGCCCAAAAGGGTTTTTGGTGGAGTCATATCGGCTGGATGCTATATAAAGGTCCAGCTCACGCTGAAATTTCCCGCTGCACAAAAGACATTTCGAGCGATCCATTTTACCAATTTTTGCAAAACTACTTTCTCCCGATGCAAATCGTCTTTGGCGTCTTGCTTTACTTAGCAGCAGGCTGGCCGTTTGTAGTGTGGGTAATTTTTGTACGCTTAGTTTTGGTGTATCACTGCACGTGGTTTGTTAACAGCGCCACTCACAAATTTGGCTACCGCACCTACGAAACAAACGATAGTTCTACTAACTGTTGGTGGGTGGCTGTCCTGACTTACGGCGAAGGCTGGCACAACAACCACCATGCTTATCAATACTCGGCTCGTCACGGGATGGAAAAGTGGGAAATTGACTTCACTTGGATGACAATTCAAGTCTTGGAAGCACTAGGCTTAGCAACTAAGGTAAAATTACCCGCCAAGTAGCAGCATGGGGCATAGGGCATGGGGCATGGGGCATTGGTAACAACTCGCAAATAACCAACTGTCAACTGCCAACTGCCCACTGCCTAATGAACCCGTTTTTGCTCGCCCCGGCCGCGCAAATATTCCGCTAAAAACGCCAATCCTCCCGAACCTACTATCAACAGCACGCTCAAAGCATTAATATCCGGTTTTACTCCAGTCCGAATCCGGCTAAAAATTTCCATCGGCAGAGTTGTAGTCCCGCTACCTGCGGTAAAACTCGCAATCAAAAAATCGTCCATGCTGAGGACAAAAGACAGCAGACAACCTGAAACAATTCCGGGTATTAATTGAGGGAGCAAAACCTGAATAAAAGCCTCAACAGGCGTTGCACCCAAATCCAAGGCAGCCTCTTCTAAATACGGGTTTAAATCGGCCAATCTAGTAGAAACAGCTAGGGCGATGTAAGCCAGACAAAACACAATGTGAGCGGCGACAATAGTCCACAAACTCAGAGGAATAGCCAGCGCAGCTAAAAATACCAGAGTAGCAACTGCAGTCGCAATATCTGGAATAATAATCGGCAAGTAGGAAACTCCCTGATATAAACTCTTGCCAGGAAAGCGGTAGCGGGCTAAACCAACCGCCATCAAAGTGCCAAGTACAGCCGAGATTGCAACTGCACAAACAGCCACTGTTAAACTGTTTCTCAGGGCAACTAAAATCCGCGTATCGCTAAATAATTTAACGTACCAATCTAAAGTAAATCCTTCCCAGCCGGCGCTAAAACGCGATTTGTTAAAGCTGTAAAATGTGAGTACCAGGATGGGCAGGTACATATAAAAAAACATCACAACGGCAAATATCACCTGCCAAGAAATCTTAAATTTAGGTTTTAAGTACATATCGGCTTGTATTTCCTCCTGGGGATTTTCGGCTGTCTTTTCCATTTCTCGGTAATCGGTAATTGGTAATTGTTAATTCGTTAGGATTGTTTTCTTCCTTCTTCCATCGGACTGACAGCCGTCACATCCGTTACATCCGTTATATAATCCGTTGCCGAACTTCCTTCTTCCTTAAACATCCTAAACTGCATTACGATCGCCATATTTGAGTAAAAGGGCAATTCCGATACTCACTGCAAAGATTAATACCATACTCAGAGCCGAACCCAGCCCCCAATTTTGAGTCGCCCCCAAAAACTGATTGTAAATCAAACGAGCTGCGGTCATACTCGAAGCTCCACCGAGCAACTCTGGATCGACAAAATCGCCCAAACTGCTAATAAATACTAGCAAAGAACCCGCAGCAATTCCCGGCATCGTCTGAGGTACTGTGACTTTCCAGAAAGTTTCCACTGGATTCGCACCCAAATCCTGAGATGCTTCTAACAACCTGCGGTCTAACTTTTCCAAAGAAGCGTAGAGAATTGTCACGATATAAGGCAAATAACTGTAAGCCATGCCGATTAAAACTGCGGAACTTTGATTAAGCAATTCCAGAGGAGGAATGCCTAGAAGTGCCAGCAGCGAGTTGAGAACCCCTGTAGGACGCAGAATTGTAATCCAAGCATACGATCGCAACAGCGAAGAAGTCCACAGCGGCAACACAAACCCTAACAAAGTTAAATTTCGCCACTTTTTCGAGACATTGAGGGCGATCCAGTAAGCGACGGGAAATCCCAGCAGTAAACACAGAATAGTAGTCCCCGTTGCAAAATAGAGCGATCGACCCATCACCTGCAAATTCAGCGGCTCAAACACTCGCAGGTAATTGCCGATTCCTGAAGGATTAACCAAATCTCCTGGCTTAATATTCGGCACTAAACTAAGCTGAAAAATCACCAGGGTTGGTATGACTAATAATAAAAGCAGCAACAATCCCGAAGGGCCGAGCAATGCCAATGGCCCAGCCCACGCCGACCACGGGGAAACAGTTTCAGCCTTCAAAGAAGAATTGGGAGGAATAGGAGGGGGAGTTCTAGTTGAAACAGCCATAGTCAATTTTTTTGAGTTTTTAACCGCTGATGAACGCGGATTAACGCGGATATAATACGGAGAGATTGGGCGATCGGCTGACGGGGGCGGGTTTATGTAAATATTGGCTGAGAATCAGAGATTGTGTGTAAAACCCGCCCTAGGTTTGATGATTAGCCGCTGGTTAATTTAGTCCAATAGCGATCGTACACGTCTATAAATTTTCCTACCGGAGCAACACCTTCGCAATTTTTCAAAGTAGCCTCTGAAGGGAAAAGAATTTCATTTTCGCGGACTTCCGGCGTCAGCAAACTAAAAGCATCTTCCGAAGGAGTTGAGAAACTGAGCCGTTCTACTAAAGAAGCAGCGACATCCGCTTGCAGCATAAAGTTAATCCACTTATAAGCTGCTTCGGGATTGGGAGCACCTTTAGGAATTACTAAAGTGTCAGTCCACAGAGAAGAACCACTTTTTGGCACAACATAGCGCAATTTGTCATTATCTGGGATTACCTCATTAGCATCAGAAGAATAACACATAGCTACCTTCAAATCCCCCGTCAGCATTTGCGGCCGCCAAGCATCAGTGGTAAAAGATGCGATCGCCGGTTTGAGTTCCACCAACTTTTCGTAAGCTTGTTTCACTTGCTCTTGGTTCGTAGAATTGAGAGAATAGCCCAACATCCGCAGCGCAGCACCCATCACTTCTCGAACATCATTTGCCAGCGTCATTCGCCTTGCTAACTCCTGTTTGTGCTGCCACAAATACTCCCAATCTTCAGGAGCTTCTTTGAGTTGTTCGCTGTTGTAAATCAAGCCTGTGGTTCCCCAACTCAAAGGCACGCTGTAGCGGTTTCCTGGGTCATAAACAGGGTTTTGGAACTGTTTTTTGAGTCGATCGAGTCCGCCCAAAATCGAGTGGTCTAATGGGCTCAACAGCCCCAGTTCCGTCATCTGAATCACCATGTAGTCAGACGGGTAAATGATGCTGTAGGCCCGGCCACCGCCAGCTTGAACCCTAGCCAGCATCGCCTCATTGGAGTCAAATACGTCTGCAACCACGCGAATACCCGTTTTTTCGGCAAAGCGATCGAGCAAAGCGTTATCGGTATAGCCTGCCCAAGTATAGATGAAAAGTTGGTCGGCATCACCTTTGACCGGAGGAGCAGATTGTACGTCTGCCAGTCGCCAGCCGCAACTCGAAACAGCCAACCCGGAAATTGTCGCCGCCGAATTTTTTAGGAACTGACGGCGTGTAGAATTAGCCGGGAAAATCCTGGAAATTGGTAAGTTAGTCGGAGGCACAGTTCGATTTTAGATTTTAGATTTTAGATTTTAGATTTGGAGATTGAAGATTGAAGATTGGGGAATTGGGAATTGGGAATTGTCCTATGTTATTTGTTAGGAGAACGAACCACCAACAAATAACAAATGACTAATGGCTAATGACTAATGACTAATACCAACTACCAACTACCAACTGCCAACAGACTAATTCCGATCGGTCAAAGCAAGACAATCAGTAGTTCCCCAATAAGCGTAAATCGGCGTGTGCGGATCTGGGAAAGAACCGCCAGTATTTGGCTGGCGCACAGTAATTTTATCGCCCGAAGCCAACTCAACGACGTAATGAACGTGCGTGCCCATGTACATAGTATTTTTGAGCCGCCCTTCAAAACAGTTGACTGACACTTCCGGCTGGTAGAGATTCAAATATACTTTTTCCGGCCGAACGCTGACCACAACAGAGTCGCCTGTGACACCATTCCACATATCCGACTGCTGAACGATTATTTTCAGATTGGCTGATGTGCGAACTGTGATAGTCGATCGGTCGATCGATTCTACCGTACCAGCAAACAAATTCGTATCGCCAATAAAATCGGCCACAAAAGCCGTCTGCGGACACTCATAAATTTCTTCAGGAGAGCCAATTTGCTCAATCCTCCCCTCGTGCATCACCGCAATCCGGTCAGACAGACTCATCGCCTCTTCTTGGTCGTGAGTCACCATCACAAAAGTCAAACCCAATTCTTGATGCAAATTCGACAGTTCCAACTGCATCTGCTTCCGCAACTTCAAATCCAGAGCACCGAGGGGTTCGTCCAGCAGCAAAACCGCCGGTCTATTTACCAGAGCTCTCGCCAAAGCCACCCGCTGCTGCTGGCCGCCCGACATTTGACCGGGAAACCTGTTGGCGAAAGATTCCATTTTCACCAATTGCAAAACTTCCCGTACCCGTTCTTCAATTTCTGCTTTACCCAGTTTTTTGATCCGCAATCCAAAAGCGATATTGTCCCAGACATTCATGTGTCCGAACAAAGCATAGCTTTGAAACACAGTATTTACCGGACGGCGGTAAGCTGGAGTGTTGGTCATCGACTGGCCACGAATCATCAATTCGCCCGCCGAGGGAGTCTCGAACCCAGCGATTAAGCGCAGCGTCGTAGTCTTGCCGCAGCCACTCGGCCCGAGGATGCTAAAAAATTCTCCTTGGCGGATGTTGAGGTCTACTCCGCGGACTGCGGTTTCGCCATTAAATACCTTAAATACCTTGCGGAGTTCAACGTCAAGCGCTGTATCCGTTGCTGTCGTACCTTGGTTGAGTGCTGTCTGAAACATATTCGCCCTTTCCTGGGGGTAATGCACGCCACTTAAATACAGTTTAAGTTTAGACTTTTCTGTATTTTAGGTGAGGAATGTTGGATGTAACAGGTTTTGGGATTTGTTCTTTAAATTCTATCCCAGAGTGCACCATTGTCAGCAACAGGCAAGATGCCTGTTCCACAAAGAGTAAATTTTCTTGTGGAACAGGCTGAAAAGCCTGTTCATAAAAGGCTTATTGACAATGCTGCAACATCTCTGATCAACTGGGCATCTATTTATTGTCTGGACTGGGCGTGGGAGAGGGTTTTTGCGGTTTCTCTGTTTTGGGTTCTTCTGCTTTTTTCCACTCTGACAAAGGTCGCTGGACGGCATTTTTAAAGTCAAAAGGCACTAGCAGCACGGGCAAATTTTGGGCGGAATTTTGAGGGGGCGCTTCCGGCGGATTGGCTTGAGCGTACAAGAAGCGGCCGCTAAAGTCTGTTTTGCCTAAAACTAGGCGGTGAGTTTCCTGGTTGTCCAGTTTTACTGTGACTGTAGCTTGGGGTTGGTCGAGACCGAATTCTGGCAGTTGAGCAGCAGTAGTATTAATCGTGCGATCGCTCTTTCCTGTTGCCAGTCTGTCTAGCAAAAAATCCACCGATGCCTGACTGGCGTGTGCTTGCACTGGCAATTTCATTTCCCAGCTAAACTTGCCTCCTTTTGTAGCATAAACTCGCTCAAAAGTCAATATTTTTTCGGGAGTTTTGACTGTAAAGAATTGTACGCGATCGGAGTTAAAAGCAAAAATTTTCTGTTTTTCTTCCTTAGCTGCTTGCTGTTTCGGAGATACTTGCATCTCGAACAAAGCAACCAACCCAGTCATGCTCAACGCGATGGCTATCAATACTAATGTATTTTTCTGCAATTTCATAGTAACAGCGAATTGGGCATTGGGCATTGGGCATTGGGCATTGGGAATTGGGCATTGAGCATTGGGAATTGGGCATTGGGAATTGGGGAGTTTGTTATTAATAACAACTGACAACTGACAACTGTCAACTGTCAACTGTCAACTGTCAACTGACAACTGTCAACTAACTTATCTTCTCTTCCACCAGATAGCGCCGCCAATTCCCAGTCCGAGTAAAGGCCACATTAGCCAAGCTAACACCAGCAATCCTACTTGGAGGGCAGTCATGTTAATGCGGCGGTTAGTAGCTTTTTTCGGACTGATAGAAAAGCTTTGCTGGTCTGGTTTACTCAACCAACTGACTGAATTGAGAAACACGTCGCTATTGAGTTGTTGGTCAAACCAACCGTTAGTCACGAATTGAGATGTGCCAA
The DNA here is from genome assembly GCF_036701705.1 of Microcoleus sp. w1-18aA5. Lineage (NCBI taxonomy): Bacteria > Bacillati > Cyanobacteriota > Cyanophyceae > Oscillatoriales > Microcoleaceae > Microcoleus > Microcoleus sp. w1-18aA5. Next base: position 22,723 of record NZ_JAUPTE010000036.1, read on the forward strand.
TTACTACCATTCGCGATGTTTTGCTAGGAGTTGAAGGCGCGGAAGGAGTTGCGGTTGGACTGGGAGATGCTGTGGGAGATGCTGTGGGAGATGCTGCCGGTGTTGGCGAAGTCGTCGGTAATGCTGGAGGCGTTGCTTCTTGCGAGACAATCACCGAATAGCTGATTGGGGAAGCTGTTGGCGAAGTTGTCGGTGAGGGTGAATCTATCGGTGATGGTAAATCTGTCGGCGATGGGGAAGTTGTCGGTAAGGGTGAATCTGTAGGCGATGGGGAAGTTGTCGGTGATGGGGAAGTTGTCGGTGATGGGGAAGTTGTCGGTGATGGGAAATCTGTCGGCGATGCTTGGGGTGAAGGCGATGGCGTTGCCGGTGATGCTTGGGGTGAAGGCGATGGCGAAGTTGGTGTTGGTGAAGGTGAGGACTTTAAGGGAGTGCTGTCAGTTGACGATCGAACTAAAGCTACACCTAATAATAGCGGGCCTTGTCGATCGGTCTTTTGATCAAACTCCAATTTCTTAGTCGTCAAATCGCTTTCCGCCCAACTTTCCTGACTCGTCCAAATCAGCGGTTTTTCCTCTATCCCTGCTACTGGCGAGGTTTCCAAAGCACGCGCAAATGGATAAAATGAAATACCGTTGCCAAAACTTTGAGTAATCGGATGTTCGCCGTAGCGCCTGACTGTGGGAACCGTGGGGCCCAGGCCAAATCTTTGACCAGTGCCCGAAGCATCGATGGCCAAACGGGCGTCTAGTTTTACGCCCCATTCTTGCAGCAATTTATCCAATCCCGTATCAATTGCCGGGTCTACCATTAACAATAAACTGCCGCCGCGATCGAGATAAGCTCTTAGTGCTTTAATTTCTGTATCGGAAAACGGTTTGTCCTGCCCCGGAATGATTAAAGCATCTGCATCTTCTGGAACTTCTTTGCGGTCGGTCAAATTCAGCGTTTGGGCGTTGTAGTATTTATCTTTCAAAGCTTTTTCAGCTTGCTGAATTCCGCCTTGACCTTCCTTTATCGGGCGGGCTCCTTTGCCTTGCAAAAAGTAAACTGTAGCAACGCGAGTGCTCAGGATTTCTTCTAAGGCATTGGTCAGTTTGATCTCTGAAAGACCTTGATTTGGGTCGCTACCAAAAGCAGTGCCACCTTTTTGCAGAACTTGTTTTTTGTCGCCGGATTGCAGGTAAACTTCTCCGATGCTAGTAATACTAAATTCCCGCGCTTTTCCAGGTTGGGTCTGCGGGTCAACAAACTCGAATTGGAACTTTTCGCCTCCCTCGCGTTTGTAGCTTTGCAGCAATTCTTTAATTTGGGGGTTTTGGATGGGGTCAAATACCCAAACTTTGACTGTTTGTTGCAGGTTTCGCAGTATTTGTTGAGTCTGTGGGGCGAGGGTAAATTGTTGGCTTTCGGTTAAGTCGATGCGGACGGGATAGCGAACGGCTATGAAGTTAATTACTCCGAGAATCACAAAGACGGCGAGGGTGGCAATTAGGGCGTTGGTGCTGGCTTGAGTGGAACGCTGCCCCCAAAAGCTTTGTTCGTAACTCAAATATAGCAGCCAAAGTGCGATCGTCACTGCTCCGGCAATAACTAAACCGACTGTCAGGGGGTCCCATACTCCAGATACAAGTGCTGCTGTTACCCCCGCTGCGATGAGGAGGGGGCCCAGCAAAAAAACATATTTCCAATTTGTTTTGCTAATTTTCATAACGTAAATAATTGAGGGGAAAATTTCCGGGTCGAGGATGTTATTCTATATTGCATTAGTCTGCAACCATGCTGTTAAATCTGACGGCTTGTTGAAATCCAGCACGGCATCTCCTAGTTCTTCTAATTCCTGTATACCTAATTGACGGATGCTATTTTCAGTTTCCGGTTGTATTGTGCCTAAACGCTTCACTAGCTGACGCAATATTAACGATAGTTGAGCAGTTTTTGTCACCTGTTCTCTGGCTACATCTATGGCAATCTGCTGGTCTTGAATCCACAGTTCTTGCTTCTGCAATTCATTTAATTCTTCCTGAGTGAAGTTTTCCTCGCTGGCAATTCTAAAAGCTTTCTGAATTTCGGGAACTGCACTGAGTGTTTCTGGTACTGTCTCCAGAGTGCTGGCTTTTTCGAGAAAGTAAATCCATTGCTCTGCGGTTGTTTCTAATTCTGCTAATTCCTTGCTAAATTTTGGCAGTTCGATAAATACTAATTCTATTGCAGTATCTGGACACTCAAACTGTTGCTCTTTTTCTTGAAAAACAAACCGCGACAAAAATTCTGGCTGATTTTCAAACATTTCAAAGTCGGCAATTTTCAAGGAAATTACTGTTTTTAGTCTTTCGTAGCGTTCTTTTCCTGTTAATTGTTGGCTGTAGCTTCTGGCAGCGTTGTACAAAACTCTGTTCCCAAAGGAAGGCACGTTTATCAGTTGAATTTCAACTAGGGCGATTCTGCCGCCGTTAATTGTGGCTTTGACATCTAGGTGTGTGTCTTGGGTTGCGAGATTTTGAGGTTCTGGTTGGGAGTCGATTATTTCTAAGTCTTCGATGATCGGCTGTGCTTCATAAAGGATGGCGTTTAAAAAATTAATCAGGATGTCTTTGCTGTCGCTGGAACCGAATATTTTTTTGAACGCAAAGTCGATTTTGGGATTGATAAATCTCATTGTTTGAGGTATTTTGTAGAATGATTAACAGGGAAAAAATAACCTTCCCTTTGCTCTTTACTTCTCTTTACTTTGGCAAAAATAACCTTCTCTGTCTCTGCCTTACCTAATGTTTTTAAGAACGCTGATATCGCAAGGCATCTATGGATTGGGCGGTCAGAAATACTCCTAAAATGATGTAACTGGCAAACATAATTAAACTGCTGGTATCGAAAACTCCCTTGACAAGATTGGTGTAATTTGTTAGGAGCGACAAATGTCCTAATGCTGTTCCGAAGGGGCCACCGATACTGACGGCGACTGCATCGATAACCCAGAGAAATAATACTAGAGTGAAGGTGAGGATGGCTGATAAAATTGTGCTGTCGGTGAGGGAGGAAATAAACATTCCGAGGGACAATACTCCTGCTGCTAGTAAGATTAAGCCGCCGTGTCCTAGCAGAAGAACTCCGGGGGGTACGGGTGGGGTTGAGGAACTGAGGGCGATCGCCTCGCAGAACAGCAGCGGCACCAACATCGTGGTATAAAATGTTAAAACACCGAGGAGTTTGCCAGTAGCAACGGCCCAGTTTGTTAAGGGCGATGTGGCTAATAGTTCTAAGGTTCCACGTTTGCGTTCTTCTGCGTAAAGTCCCATTGAGAGTACGGGTAGTACGAACAAGGAAAGGGAACCCATTATTCGCAGGAATAGTTGCAGGAATTCGTAGGCTACGTCGATCGGAGGTTCGGTAATTCCCATTTGGTCTCGCTGGCCGATTTGGGGAATTAACCCGTCGGGGGCTAGGAGGATGGCTATTAAAAAGTAGCCGGTGATTAGCCAAAAGACTGCTGCGATGGCATAGGCTAATGGCGAGGCAAAATAGCTTTGTAGTTCTTTGCGGTAAATTGCGACAATATTACTAATCATTACTAACATTTAGGAATTGGGAATGGGTAATTGGCTATTGGTAATTGGTTCATTCTGAGTCGCCTGCGGGTGGTGTTTCGCTGCTGTCGCTATCCTGTTTTTTTCTTTCTATTTGTCGCTTTTTGGTAACAGGTGGCTGTTCTGGTTGAGAATCGCTACTCGGTTGTGGCTTTTTTTTAAGTGGCCGATTTTTTACAACTGGTTGGGATTCTGGTTGAGAACGTTCGATCGACTTTGGCCCATCTAAAATCGGTTCGGGTTCTGGTTGAGAAAGCTCGATCGACTTTGGTGTATCTAAAATCGGTTGGGATTCTGGTTGAGAACGTTCGATCGACTTTGGCCCATCTAAAATCGGTTCGGGTTCTGGTTGAGAAAGCTCGATCGACTTTGGTGCATCTAAAATCGGTTCGGGTTCTGGTTGAGAAAGTTCGATCGACTCTACCATTTGAACAATCAGCAGATTTTCGACAATCGGTTCTAGTTGAGGATGTTCGATCGACTCTACGGTTTCTGAAACTTGCAGATTTTGGACAATCGGTTCGGCTTGAGAATGCTCGATCGACTCTACTGTTTCAACAATGAGCAAATTTTCGACAACTGGTTCTGGTTGAGAATAGTCGATCGACTCTTGTGTTTCAACAATGAGCAGATTTTCGACAACAGGTTCTGGTTGAGGATTCTCGATCGACTCTTGTGTTTCAACAATGAGCAGATTTTCGACAACAGGTTCTGGTTGAGAAGGTTGGCTCGACTCTACTGTTTCGACAATGAGTAGATTTTCGACAACCGATTCTGGTTGAGGATTCTCGATCAACTCTTGTTTTTCTACAATTTCCAGAAAATCTGCCACTGGTTGCATTTCAGGTTCTAAATCGCTTATTTCCTCTGATGTTTCTGCAACTGGTTGGGATTCTGGTTGAGAATGCTCGATCGACTCTACTGTTTCTACAACGAGCAAATTTTCGACTATCTGTTCTGGTTGAGAATGCTCGATCGACTCTACTGTTTCTACAACTGGTTCAGATTCTGGTTGAGGATGCTCGATCGACTCTACTGTTTCTACAACTGGTTCAGATTCTGGTTGAGGATGCTCGATCGACTCTACTGTTTCTGAAACTTCGAGATTTTCGACAATCTGTTCTGATTGAGGATGTTCTCTCAACTCTACGGTTTCTGAAACTTCTAGATTTTGGACAATCGGTTCTGATTGAGGATGTTCTCTCAACTCTACGGTTTCTGAAACTTCTAGATTTTGGACAATCGGTTCTGGTGGAGAAGGTTCGATCGGGAGTATCTCACTTTTGTAAAAAATGTTTTTTACAAAAGTCAGCATCCTGCTTGCTTGTTTAGATATCTGTAGCGAGTAAGATGATCTGGTTCCTGTGACACCCAAACTGAGATGCTTCCCTGTTATCGGCTGTACGGTTTCTGGAACTGGTTCTGATTCTGGTTGAGGATGTTCTCTCAACTCTACGGTTTCTGGAACTGGTTCTGATTCTGGTTGAG